>USKV01000017.1 GCA_900555355.1 uncultured Collinsella sp. | reverse complement strand
GGTGAACACATGGTGTGTCAATGCCTTGAAAAATGACATGATCGCCCACGGCAACGCCATCGCGAACACCGGCCGCCAGGTCGCCGGCGGTTTGTGCACGGCGCTCATCATCACGGTCATGACAAGCGTCACCGCGTCGGCCGGCGTCGATGCGAGCATCCAAGTAGCCACCGCCGTGGGCGCGGGCGTCGCTTACAAGGTGTGCGCGGCAATCGGCCTCGTTTCCCTTATCTGCGCCATATTCAGCGTGCGCACCAAGAAAACCGCACCGAAAACGAAGGAGGCATAAGCGATGTCCGAGATTCTGTCCGAGCGCATCCCGCTCGAGCTCGAGGGGACGCCCGTTTCGAGCATCATGATTGAAGAGCCGTTCACCTGCACGCAGGATTGCACGATTTCCGACGTGGTGCGCATGCTCGCCGAAAACGAGGTGAGCAGCATGCCCGTAATCGATGAGCGCAACCAGGTGGTCGGGTTCATCTCCGACGGCGATGTCATGGGAGCCATCGCGCAGCATCGCGCTCACACCATCTTCACGGGCGGCGACGCGTCCATGCTGTACTTCGACGATCAGAGCCTTGAGCAGCGCATCGAAGACCTGAAGGATCGCTGCGTCATGGATTTCGCGACGCGCCAGGTAGTGTGTGCCCGTCCCGAGCAGAGCATCTCCCGCGTCGCCGCGCTGCTGGCGAAGAAGAAGTTCAAGAAGCTTCCTGTGGTTGATGACGAGGGCAAACTCGTGGGGGTCATCCGCCGCTCCGCCATCACCAAATACATCTTCGGCATCCTTTTCCAATAGGGGCAGGTCGCACTTGAGGCGAACATCTCGAGGCATCGAGCCAGCAACTGGACCAGACAACCTTGACACGCACGCGCTTTCCCTCGATGCTTCGGTAAGGGGAGCTGCGAAAATCGCAGCACGGGTGATCGGCGCCGCGCCCCCGAAGGCAAAAGCGAACACGGGAGCGATACGATGGGAAAAGTCCTGGACGAAGATTTGGTTTATGAGATTCTCTCCGTCGTGGCAGAGATTCCGGCGGGATGCGTCGCCTCGTACGGTCAGATAGCGCGCCTCATCGGCAGGGAGAAAAACTCTCGCCTGGTCGGAGCGGTGCTGAGCGAGGCGGATCGCTACGGCGATTATCCCTGCCACCGCGTCGTCAACCACGCGGGACGCCTCGCGCCAAACTTCCCCGACCAGCGAGCACTACTGACGGAGGAAGGAGTCGCCTTCCGAGACAACGGCTGCGTCGACATGAAAAAGCACCAGTGGAACGAGTAGCCAGGCAGCGTAGCGTCGAAAGGAGCGACGCCACGGGGAACGACCTGCGCCCCGCCGCCGGACAACCTATGGCAAAGTGACACGTCCCACAAAGAGCGGCGCACCAGTACGAGACACGACCGCGACGTAAAAAGACCCTATGATACTCGTAAGCATCTATCTGATTGCCCGCCTCGAGGTACCCAAAGAACGAGAGATGCCGAAACCCCTAGACAAAGAAAAAGGTCGGGAGCTTTTATGCTTCCGACCTGAAGTTTCATGGTCGCGGGGGGCGGATTTGAACCACCGACCTTCGGGTTATGAGGTCGCTACGACGTTGTTTCATTCAGACATTTCGACCCAAATTGAAGTCAATATAACTCCAGGTCATTTGATGTTTTCATAGATTTACGAAAGAAAAGTACGCGGAATAATTCGACCCAAATTCGACCCACAACGAGCTTGAAAGCGGTCAGGCGGAGCATTACCCTTGGGGTGTGACCCCACGCAGGGCCCACCACCAAGGGTAATGCCCACCCGCCCCAGCCCTTTGCGCCATTCCGCGCAACCGAGCGCGATTCTCAGGCACTTCAGGCAAGGAACACGATGAACGACCGACCTCTCGTCATAGGCAAAGGAACGAAGCAACGCCGCGACAAATACACGTGGCGCTACCGTCACAGCCTCGGCAAGGATCCGGTCACGGGCAAATACCGCTATTCGCCGTGGCAGACCATACATACCACCAAAAGCCGAGAGGTCGACGCCGCACTCGAAGCCTACAAGGCAGAACTCAACAGCGGCACCTACGTCCAAAAATCGAGGGACACCGTCGGCTCGTACGCAAAAAAGTTCCACGACAACCGCGAAGGAACCATCACGCCGCTCGCCTACTCGACATCCTACTCAATCGAGAACCGGACGCGCACATCACATGCGTGATGCTCATGCTCGACACCGACATGAGAAGGGCAGAAGCCCTCGGGATGACGTGGTCCGATGTCTCCGTCGAGAACAGAAGCATCCTCATTGAGCAGCAGTTCGCGGCCGATCGAAGCGTTCGCTCGCCCAAAAGCAAGAAAAGCGTGCGGAGGATCTCGATAAGCGAGACGCTGACGTCGTATCTCGAATTCTGGAAAAAGGAGCAGGCCCGCGAAATGGAAGCCTTCGGCCTGGAACAAGTCAAAGGCACTCCGCTCGTCCACTCATTCGAACGAACGAAAGACAGGCATCCCCAAGTCAACTTCATGGACCTGAATGGGTTTTCGCGCTGGTTCAGAAACTTCAGCGTCGAGAACGGGTTCGGCAAGTTCGAAGGCGTTCGAACATACCATTATGTGAAGGAAACTGTCGACGGGGAAACGATTTCGAAGCGTTATGAGCATAAAGAGTGGCTCGAATTGAGGGATTACCTCAGGAAGCATCCCAAGGTTCGCGAGGCGAGGCATATCAGCACATATGAGAGCGAGCACCTTCCTTACGGATATTCGGGCCTATCGAGCCACACCGCTACTGCCGCTACTGCCCGCCAGCTTCCGAACCAGCGGGCGGTAGCAGCACCCCGAACATCTCGCCGACAGCGCAGAGAGTCGTCGACCTGGCGGCCAAGGCCGACATCGAGGACGTGATGCTGTGCGACCTGCCCGGCGTCCTGTCCTTCCTAGGGCTGCCACCTGAGACGGAGATGCCGCCGGGCAACAAGGGGAAGACGAAGCTCAAGAAGCTCTACAGGAAGGTGGCGCCGAACAAGGCATACCACTCCGGCGAGCGCGCCAAGGATTTGATCTCGCACCTCGACATGGCAGAGATCAGGGCATCGGCGCCCGTCCAAGAATTGGGATGCAGTTCAATACGAGCTCGGGGCTCTTTTCGTCTAGATTGGGGACGCATGGCCGGACGAAAACAATTTGCGTCTGGTAATAAGCGTACGAAAGCGCAATTTACGTCTTAATTCCGTACGCAAATCAAGACGAAAATCGTTTACGTCTGCTTTAATCCGTGCGAAAACGGTTTTCGTCTTGCAGGGCAGTTGCCGTTTCTACAGTTCAACTTCCAGTTCGGCTTTGTGCTCGTAGAGGTAGTCGCGCATGTAGGGGATGGCAAATGAGACCTTGCCGTACGAGGGAGCCTCGATAATCGATTCTCTTAACAGGCGGCTGCGGACGGAACTCACCTGTTGAGGCGTTTTGTTTAGGGCATCGGCAACCATGCTGGTCGAGCTCGTCTGCCCCAAAGATGCCATGCTCAGCAGATAAGCGATGCACGTGGGCGGAATGCGCTGTAGCGCGGGCTCAATCACCATGGCACAGAAGCGTTCGCGTGCCGTTGCAATGCCGCGCTCGGCTTCTTCTTCTCCAATAATCGGTGTATGTGCGCGTCTTGCCAACTGCCATGCGTAGTATCCAACGAGTTGGATCATGAAAGGATAACCTTGCGTTGCCTCGGCAAGTTGGCCGGCAATACCTGGCTGCAACTCCATGCCAGACGCTTCAATGGTTTCCTCGAGGGAGTACGACACTTCGGTTACTGCCACAGCCTTCAGGTCAAAGGGGAGGGCACGGCGCAAAAACGTAAGTGTCTTTCCGTTGATGATGCTTTCAATCATCGAAGGCAGCCCCGCAAAAACAAAGGCGATATCAAGGTCTTCGCCGATAACCTGCTGAATCGCAATGGAGAGCGTTCGGACCTCATCGAGCTCTGCGTCTTGAACCTCGTCGAGAGTGATGAGCAGGCCATTTTCATTCTTGGATATTGTCTGTCTCATGGCGTCGCGTAGCGATGGACCGATTCGCTCAATGTCTATGCTGCCGATGGATATGCCAGCTACGGTGGGCTCAAATCTGGCGTGTTTGGCCTGGAATTTGGGCTGCAGCTGTTCGAGAATGCGCTGGCAAAGTCCCTCGGTTGCGACCTCTTTTATGACCGTCCAGCCACGGCTTTGCGCCAAACGTGAGCACTCGTCAAGGAGGACCGTCTTGCCCGTTCCACGGACGCCGGCTATGCGCATTAGGCGCCCCGGGGCACCAGGCCCGTTGATGAGGCCTTCATTGAATTCTTCGAGTACATCTTCGCGGCCGATAATCGTGGGAGGTGTTTTACCTGCTGTGGGCTTAAAAGGGTTTGTTTGCATGTGAGCCACCTTTGCTCAAGATATAGCAAGATATAGCAAAGTATAGCAAGATATAGCAAAGTATAGTGAGATATAGCAACATATAGCGCTGTTCGCGGGTTCTTACGGTGGTGCTATTTTCCGAATGCCGCGCGGATAAAGCGCTGGGCGAACAGCTTGTTGGCAACTCACGAGGGCTCGGGGTGCCAATTTGGGGTGCAGTAGTGCTGCGCCACGAAAAGGGCCTATCTACTACGTTTAAGCCGCAGGGGTCAACCATAGTCGGCTTTTTCGAAAATCGACAAGCTGTCTACCTGCGGTTTTGTTTTCACGGTTTTCGGTATGGCCGAGGCTATCCGTGTTAACGTAGTAGATGGGCCACTTTTGTGGCAAGGGGCCGACCTGCGGCTCAGGGTAGCCAAAAAGCCCCGTCCCAAAAAGACTGATTGGGAGCTGGGGCGTGTCGATGCGATAGTATTGCATGGTGGTATTCGACTAACCGAGGACTTATCCGAGGGCTTTATGGAACAACACCAGCATTATCAGAGCCTGCAAGATCAGGCATACAACGCATTGCGCTCCAAGATCATCTATGCCGAGCTCAAGCCCGGCACGCGCCTTTCGGCGATTGGTCTGGAAAAGGAGACGGGAATCGGGCGCACGCCCATTCGCGAGTCCTTTGTACGCCTGCGTGAGCAGGAGCTGGTGGAAACGCGCCCCAAAAGCGGCACCTACGTCTCTAAGATCAGCATGGAACACGCCGAAAACGCCTGCTTCTTGCGTGAGAAGCTCGAGAGAAGCGTGCTTATTAAATGCTGTTCGGCCGCCACGCCCGAGCAAAAGCATCGGCTCGAGCAGATTCTTGCCGAGTCCGAGTCGCTCGACCATAGCGAAACGCGTCGCTTTTTCGATCTGGACAACCTGTTCCATGAGGCGTGTTTTGAGATTGCCGGCCGCCACATGTTGTGGGATTGGATGAAGAGCGTCAATACGCATTTTGAGCGATACAACTGGTTGCGTATGGTCTCTCAGGATCTGGATTGGGAGCCGATTCGTCGGCAGCATCGCCGAATTCTCGAGGCCATTAAAAAGGGCGATACCGACACGGCGAGCTATCTGGCCGAGACACACCTGCACCTGATGCCCGAGGAGCAGGGCCCGGTTATCGCCTTACATCCTGACTATTTTGAGCTGTCTAAAGACTCGGCTATCTAGCCCATCATCGCATCTGCTCGAGGCGTAAAAACGATGCTGCTCACCTGCAGCGTTTTGCAACCGAGATTTTTAAAACATGCCTAAAATGGCTCAGACTGCCGACAAATGGGAAACGGGGTGCGCTATGGCGCAGATGAGAATCAAGGACATTGCCGCCGAGGCGGGCGTGAGTCCGGCCACGGTCTCGCGCTATCTCAACAACCGCCCCGGGCAAATGACCGAGGAGACCCGTGCCCGCATTGCCGAGGTCATCGAGCGCACCGGCTATCGCCCGCGTGCCGCTGCGCGCAATCTGCGCAGCTCGCGCACCAATCTCATCGGCGTGATCTTGGCCGACATCGCCAACCCATTCTCGAGCGCCATGCTCGAGGGCCTTTCCGCCAGCGCCGCGGCGCGCGGCTGCTCGCTCATGACGGCCATTAGCGGCAACGACCCCGCTAAGGAAGCGGAGTCGCTCACCAGACTTATCGATGCCGGCGTGGACGGCCTGGTCGTCAACACCTGCGGAGGCAATGACGAGGCGATCGCCGCGGCAGCGGGACGTCTGCCCGTCGTGCTGCTCGACCGCGACGTTGCCGACGGCGGTGTCGATCTGGTGACATCTAACAACCGTGAGCTGGTCGCCGGCTTGGTAGACGCCTTGGCAGCTGCGGGCAGCGAGCGTCTGTGCCTGCTCACCGAGGCAAGCGACGATAGCCCCGTGCGTCGAGAGCGCGCCGAGGCCTTTGCCGACGAGCTTTCGCGCCGCGGCCTTGCGGGCGAGGTCGTCACCCTGGCCGACGGTGGCGCCACGGGCGTTGGCCGTTTGGACAAGACCATCCGCGACTACGCGGGCAAAAGGCTCGGCCTTATCGCCGTCAACGGCCTGGTTTTCCTGCGTCTGACCGAGGCGCTGGCGCAGCTTGGTCCCTCGCTGCCGGCGGGGCTCAAGATCGCGACGTTTGACGACTACCCCTGGAACCATGTGCTCTTTGGCGGCGTCACCACGGCCGCGCAGGACACCCTCACCATTGCCGAGCGCGTAGTCGAGCGCCTTTCCGAGCGCATCGACGTCGTTACCACCACCGTGGGCGAGGCCGCAAAGCTGGCGCCCAAACGCATCGAGATCCCCGGCCGCATCGAACACCGCGCCTCGACCTCGCGCTAACCGCTCGTTCGCAACTGCCTGTTCACACACGTTTTTTGAGCGCTTGATACGCTTTAACCCTGCGGAAACATTTTTCTGCGATAGTATCTGCGATATAGACCAGTCGAAACCCGCCCGAAAGAAAGGGGAGCGACATGAACCAGCAGAACATCGATTACGTACTCCGCTCCGTAGAGCAGCGTGACATCCGCTTTGTGCGTCTGTGGTTTGTCGACATTCTCGGCCGCCTCAAGAACTTTGCCATTAGCCCCGAGGACCTCGAGGTCGCTTTTGAGGAGGGTATTGGCTTTGACGGCTCGGCCATCGAGGGCTTTGCCACGCCCGAGGAAGCCGACATGCTCGCGTTTCCCGATGCTTCGACCTTTCAGATTCTGCCGTGGCGTCCGAGTCACAACGGCGTCGCCCGCGTGTTCTGTGACGTGTGCACTCCCGATCGCAAGCCGTTTGCCGGCGACCCGCGCGATGCCCTGCGCCGCATGTTCTACAAGGCCGAGAAGGCCGGCTATCTGCTCAACGTGGGCGCTGAGCTGGAGTATTACTACTTCCCCGACGAGCACACCCCCGAGCCGCTCGACAACGTGGGCTACTTCGATCTTTCGGTGAGCGATGCCGCTCGCGACCTGCGCCGCAACACGGTCCTCACGCTCGAGAAGATGTCCGTGCCCGTGGAGTACACCTTCCACGCCGCCGGCCGCTCGCAGCACGGCATGAGCCTGCGCCACGCCGAGGCCCTGAGCATGTCCGACGCCATCACCACGGCCAAACTCATCATTAAGCAGCAGGCCTACGAGAGCGGTTGCCACGCCTCCTTTATGCCCAAGCCGCTGGCGGGCGAGGATGGCAGCGCTATGTTCCTGTGCCAGTCGCTGTTCGACCACGACGGCAACAACGTCTTTTGGGGCGAGGACGACGAGAAGTACCACCTCTCCGACGTCGCCAAACACTACATGGCCGGCATCCTGGCGCATGCCCGCGAGATTAGCGCCATCACCAACCCCACGGTCAACTCGTACAAGCGCATCACCACGGGCGGCGACTCCGTGCCGCAGTACGCCACGTGGGGCCTGCGCAACCGCGCGAGTATGGTCCGCATCCCGGTCTACAAGCCCGGCAAGCAGCTGTCCACGCGCATCGAGCTGCGCAGTCCCGATCCCATGGCCAACCCGTATCTGGTCAACGCCGTCACGCTGGCGGCTGGTCTGGACGGCATCGAGCGCAAGCTGGAGCTCCCGCCCGAGGCAACGGCCGAGACGCTCAAGCTTACCGACCGCCAGATGGTCGAGGCCGGCTACACGCCGCTGCCGCGTTCGCTCAAAGAGGCGCTCGACGTGTTTGAGGACTCGCAGTTTATGAAGGATGCCCTCGGCGAGCATATCCACAGCTTCTTCCTCAAAAAGAAGCGCGACGAGTGGCATAAGTTTGAGTCTACGATCACCGAGTGGGAGATCAAGCACTACCTGGCGAACTCCTAATCGCGCTGGCTTGTTCCAGTACGATTGAGCTCATTTCTTTGGAGGCCGATATGTCCGAAAAGAGTGCCCTGTTCATGGCGCGCACGACGCGCTTCCACGAGTTTGCCCGCAGCTTGACGACCACCCTGGGTGTCGAGGTGAGCCTGGCCACCCCCGATTCGCCGACTGCGGCGCACGACTTTGACCTGCTGATCCTCGATTCCGATGGCATCCGCAGCGACCGCATCGATCAGATTGCCAAGTGGCTTGACGATCGCGGCGGCGTCCCCATGTTGGTGATCGTCGACGACGAGGCGCTCGGTACCTTGCGCCTGCCGAATCACGCGCATGCCGACTTTGTATGCCCCACGGCGACGCCCAACGAGCTTAAGGCTCGTGCACAGCGCCTGATGGGCGAGGAGGAGACCGTCGCCGCCGACGATGTGCTCAACATCGATAACCTCGAGATTAACCTGGCCACCTACCAGGTGACACTCGATAACGAGCCCATCGACCTGACGCTGATGGAGTACTCGCTGCTGAGCTTTTTGGCGACGCATCCCAACCGTGCCTACAGCCGCGAGGTACTGCTGCACCGCGTGTGGGGCTTCGAGTACTGCGGCGGCACGCGCACCGTCGACGTGCATATTCGACGCATCCGCTCCAAGGTGGGCCCGCAGATCGCGGCGCACATTACCACCGTCCGCGGCGTGGGCTATCTGTTTAAGGACTAGATTTCCACCACAAAGGGGACAGGCACCTTTGTGGTGGTTTTGGCGCAGGCCGGGTCCTTTCGGGCCTGCGGCAGAACTTAAGCCTTCCTAAAAGATTGCGTTCTCATACACTTGCGCCCGCATATTGGGGTACAACTCAACGTGAACAATGATGGCCCGCCACATGTTTGGCGGGCCTTTGGTTATTAGACGAAAGGATCGCAGCCATGAGCGAGAACGATTCCCAGCGTCCCCAGGATGCGGGCCACGCCGGCGAGACTCAGCAGCAACCGCGCGTGCAGGTGGAGTCGACGCCTGCCGACGGCAACATTCCCTACGTGCAGGCCTACGACACGCAGACCGGCAAGCCGTTGGGCGGCCAGCAGGTTGTAAACAAGCACACAGTGGTCAAGACCAAGACCAAAAAGCTGCCGATTTTCATTACAGCGCTCGCCGGCTGTGCCTGCGGAGCCCTGCTGGTCATCGCGCTCATTATGAGCGGCACGCTCAACATTGGCGGCGGAAAGAATGCAGTGACGGCGGGTGCTTCGGGTTCATCGACGCAAAAGATCACCATCGACTCCGAGGACACCACGCTGGCCGAGGCCGTTTCTGCCAAGGCCCTGCCTTCCGTCGTTTCCATCACCGCCACTTCGAGCGGCAGCCAGAATGGCTCGCTTTCGCAGTCTGCCGACGAGTCGGACAGCTCGGGCAGCGTCGGTTCGGGCGTGGTGCTCGATACCGAGGGCCACATCCTCACCAACAACCACGTGGTCGATGGCTATGACCAGTATGTGGTGACCATGGACGACGGCACCACCTATGAGGCCGAGTTCGTGGGCAACGACGCCTCAAGCGACCTGGCCGTCATCAAGCTCAAGGACGCCGACGCCTCCAAGCTCACGCCGATCGAGATCGGTGACTCCTCCAAGCTCAACGTGGGCGAGTGGGTCATGGCGATCGGTTCGCCGTTCGGCAACGAGCAGTCTGTCTCCACGGGTATTGTCTCGGCGCTCTATCGCTCCACGGCCATGAGCTCTACCAGCGGCAACACCATCTACGCCAACATGATCCAGACCGATGCCGCCATCAACCCGGGCAACTCCGGCGGCGCGCTCGTTAACGATAACGGCGAGCTCGTGGGCATCAACTCGCTTATCGAGAGCTACTCGGGCTCCAGCTCGGGCGTGGGCTTTGCTATTCCCGTTAACTACGCCAAGGACATTGCCGACCAGATCATCGACGGTAAGACGCCGGTGCACCCGTACCTGGGCGCCACGCTCTCGAGCGTCAATGCGCTTAACGCCCGCACCAACAAGCTGAGTACCGATAGCGGCGCGTATGTGGCGAGCGTTGTCGAGGACGGTCCTGCAGCCAAGGCCGGCATCCAGGAGGGTGATGTCATTACCAAGCTGGGCGACGACGAGATTACGAGCGCCGATGGCCTAATCATCGCGCTGCGCAGCCACGAGGTGGGCGAGAAGGTCGAGATCACGCTCATGCGCGGTAAGGAAGAGAAGAAGGTCACCGTCGAGCTAGGCTCTGACGAGGAGCTGCAGAACCAGCAGCAGGACGATAGCGCGACCGACACCGGCAACGGCGGTATTACCGATGAGCAGCTGCGCCAGTATCTGGAGGAGCTGCTGGGCCAGCAGGGCCAGGGTCAGGGCTACGGTCAGGGTTTCTAACGAGCCGTTTCGCACATACCAATGCCAGAGGGGCTGTTCCGCCAACGCGGGGCAGCCCCTCTTTTCTTATTGATCCGTTGGGGACGGAGGAAAACGGATCACATGGAGCTGACAAGAGGCCTGGTTCGTAATGGTCTGGACAGTTGGTTCAGATACGTATAAATCTTGGGCAGCTTGGGATGCGTTTTGAGCAATTTCTGATTGGGATGGGGCTCGGATGGGCGTTTGGAAGGGAGGATGGGACGTTTACATGGCCTCGAGGAGCCCAAATTAGTCGAAACAGAGGTGTTCGTGCCTGATCCAGCTCTAGGATTTATACGTATCTGAACTAACTGTCCACCTCAGTCTGGCGGCTGCCGATTCAGTGCGGTTTGAGACCGCTATTCGGCCCCGTTGCGACCGGTGGTACTCTTGTATCCGTTTGAAATCGAGCGAAGGAGTGCCGCTATGGAGCAATCGAGCCTGTTTGGTGACGGCGTGGGCATTGATACCGAAACGCCCGCGAGCGCGGATGCCGCCGCACCGACCGACGCCCATGCCCAGGCGGCAGCGCGCGCGGCCGAGCTGCGCCATGAGCTCGATTACCACGCCTATCGCTACTACATGCTCGACGCGCCCGAGATCACGGACGCCGCCTTCGACAAAATGCTCGTTGAGCTGCAGGAGATCGAGGCGGCCTATCCCGACCTGGTGACACCCGACAGCTATACCCAGCGTGTGGGCGGATACGTGAGCGAGCAGTTTACGCCGGTAACGCACATGGCACGCATGTATTCCATGGATGATGCCATGGACCTGGACGAACTCGACGCGTGGCTCCAGCGCGTCGAGGATGCGCTCGGTGCCGGTAGCGTCACCTATACCTGCGAGCTTAAGATCGACGGTCTGGGCGTGGCGCTTACCTACCAAAACGGCACTTTCGTGCGCGCGGCAACGCGCGGCGACGGCGCCACGGGCGAGGACGTGTCGCTCAACGTGCGAACCATCAAGGACGTGCCCATGCACCTGTCCGAGCCGGCGCTCGCTCACATGGGCGCTGACCGCGAGCGTACCATCGAAGTGCGCGGTGAGGTCTACATGCCTAAGGGCAGCTTTGTTCGCCTGAACGACGAGGCCGATGCCGAGGGCCGCGACCCCTTTGCCAACCCGCGCAACGCCGCCGCAGGATCCTTACGCCAAAAGGATCCAAAGGTCACGGCGCGCCGCGACCTTGCCACCTTTATCTATGCCATCGCCGATACCGACCCGCTGCACGTCCACAGCCAGCGCGAGTTTCTGGATTGGCTGCGCAGTGCCGGCTTTAGCGTCAACCCCAACGTGGCACGCTGCGCCACGCCGGCCGAGGTTCACGAGTTCTGCGCCCAGGCGCTTGAGCACCGCGGTGACCTGGACTACGACATCGACGGCGTGGTTGTAAAGGTCGACAGCTTCCAGCAGCAGCTCGACCTGGGCTTTACCGCCCGCGCGCCGCGCTGGGCCATTGCCTTTAAGTTCCCGCCCGAGGAAAAGCAGACCGTCCTGCGCGAAATTCGCATCCAGGTGGGCCGCACCGGTGTGCTCACGCCGGTCGCCGAGTTCGACCCAGTGACGGTTGCCGGCTCCACCATCGCGCGCGCCACGCTGCACAACATCGACGAGATCCGTCGCAAAAACGTGCGCGAGGGCGACACCATCATCGTGCACAAGGCAGGCGACGTAATCCCCGAGGTCGTGGGCCCGGTGCTCGATAAGCGCCCGGCCGATTCGGTCGACTGGCAGATGCCCGAGGCCTGTCCCGTGTGCGGCAGCCCCGTGGTCCACGAGGACGGTGAGGTCGCTTACCGTTGCGTCTCCATCGATTGCCCCGCGCAGCTCAAGGAGCGCCTGCTCCACTGGGTGAGCCGCGGCTGCATGGACGTCGATGGCCTAGGTGACGAGATTGTCGACAAGATGATCGCCGCCGGCCTGATCCACGATGTCGCGGACTTCTACCAGCTCACGGTCGACGACATCGCAGGCCTGGACACGGGGCGCACCTATGCCAGCTCCAACAGCAAAAAGGGCGTCAAGAAGGGCGACCCCATTCCGGTGGGCCTCAAGACGGCCGAGAAAATCATCGTCGAGCTCAACAAGTCCAAGAGCCAGCCGCTCGGTCGCGTGCTGTTTGCCCTGGGCATCCGCCACGTGGGCAAGAGCGTGGGCGAGGTCATCGCCGAGCGATTCCTGTCGATCGACAAGCTCATCTTGGCGAGCGAAGAGGATATCGCCGAGTGCGAGGGCATCGGTCCCAAGATTGCGGCGAGCGTCAAGCAGTTCCTTGCCGTGCCCGAGAACCTTGCCGTGCTGGAGAGCCTGCGTCAGGCGGGTCTGTCGCTCGAGGTCGACTTGGGCGCCGCGCACGCGCAAGCCGCAGCCGACGCTGGCGTGGCGGGCGAGCTCGCCGACGCACAGCCGCTTGCGGGTCTGACCTTCGTGCTCACCGGCACGCTCGTCAACCGCACGCGCGACGAGGCGGGCGCGGCGCTCAAGGTGCTCGGCGCCAAGGTCTCGGGCAGTGTGTCAAAGAAGACGAGCTACCTGGTTGCCGGTCCCAAAGCGGGCTCCAAGCTTACCAAGGCCGAGCAGCTG
>USKV01000016.1 GCA_900555355.1 uncultured Collinsella sp. | reverse complement strand
TGCGCTCATACCGCAGCATCGTGTCGTACATCCGATCCGGCAGCAGGGAGAACAGCACCTTGGCACCGTCCAGCGGCGGGATTGGCACCAGATTGAAAAGGCCCAGACCGATGGAGAGCACCGCCGTAGACACCAGAAAGTCCAGTATCCCCTGATTCAGTGCCGAATAGGCGGCGTGGTCCACCATGATCCGGGCGCCCACCAGCAGTACCAGTGCCAGAAGAAAGTTGGAAACCGGCCCCGCCAGCGCCGTCAGCGCCATGCCCTGCTTGGGCTTTCGGAAGTACCGGGGGTCCACCGGCACCGGCTTGGCCCAGCCGAAGCCCACCGTAAACATCAGCGCCAGACCCAGCCAGTCGATGTGGTGCAGCGGATTCAGGGACAGCCGGTGCATGGACTTCGCCGTGGGGTCTCCCAGCGCCAGCGCCGCCAGCGCCTCGCGGCGGCGGCAGAGCCTGGCGGTGCAGGCGTCGGCGCGCGCCCGGATCGCCGCGGGGACGTCCGCGCCGGGCGTCGGGGGCTTCGGGCGGGGCGTGCACGTCAGGTAGTGCCACGCCGACTCCACCAGTGCCGTCCTGGCGAGCCGGTTGCCCGTCTTGGTTATCCCGCCGCGCCGCTCGGTCTCGCCGCTCGAACGCTCCGACGGGACTAGCCCGCACCAGCTCGCGAAGGCCGGGGCCGTCCGGAACCTCGTGAAGGAGCCCGCCTCGGCTGCGAGCCTGAAGGCCGTCAGGGTGTCGATTCCCTTGATGCAGGAGAGCGCCTCGACGGCCGGGCGCCACCGGTCGGTCCGGGCGAGGGCGAGCACCTTCTTCTCGAGCTGCCGGCGGTCCGACTCCGCGCACCTCGCGGCCGTGACGTAGTACTCGAGCACGTCGCGCTGGGGCCCCTCGAGCCTGATCCCGGATATCCATCTCCAGTGGGCGCGCGTCCAGGATCCCTTCCTCGTCCCGTCGGCGTTGCGCTCGTCCCAGACGTGGCCCAGCCTGATCAGGAACATGTTGAGTCGCTGCCTGGCGCGGCGGTACTCCGCCGTGGCGTCGTCGAGGGCGCGGTCGAGGTCCCGGGCGGCCTCGACGGCCGCATCGGGCAGCGGGACCTCCACGATGTTGTGGGTGGCGAGCATGCGGGCGATGAACTCGGCGTCGCGCCGGTCGTTCTTGCGGCGCGCGTCCGCCGCCGGCCTCTGCATCTTGGAGACGGCGGCCACGGCGCAGTCGAGGCCGAGCGCGCGCAGCTCGCGCGCCATGTGGAAGCCGGTGGGGCCGCTCTCGTAGCAGGCCCTGGGCTCCTCGAACCCGAGGGCCCACTCCGCGATCTCGGCGGCGTCCGTCCCGAAGTCACGGTGCACCACCTCGCCGGTGAAGGGGTTGAACGCCGCGGCGGCGACCGATCGCGCGTGGACGTCCAGGCCGATGGAGGTAACATGGGGCATGGGAAGCCTCCTCCCCGCAGGTGCGGTAAGGGCTACCGCACGGGCCGATACTCAAAGCCCATTGTGGCATCCCGAGCCCGCGGAAAGAAGCTGCGCCGCGGGGGAGGCGACCCAAATGGCTTTCTCATATCGTCTTGGTCGCGCCCGTGAAGTTGAACGTCAGATTGCCGTGCCCGGAGCCCGCGCAGCGCCGAGCAGGTACGCCGTTTGTAAAACGGCGTAACCTAAAGGTTCATGTTGCCGTGGATGTAGGGGGTGACCTCGGGGGAGATGTGGCCGCAGCCCAGCTCGCGCAGCGCGGACTCGATAGCGGCGGGCAGTGGGGCCTTGCCCTCGGCATCGACGGTGCCGCCGCCGAGGGCGGCGATCTTGGCGACATCTGCGGGCGCGGCCTCGATATGCATGCAGCCGCCGATCAGGCGCGCGCGTACCTGTGCCAGATCAATATCGTGCAGGTAATCCTCGCAGGCGCGGATTAAATCGACCTTCTCGCGCGTAAGCTCCTCGCCCGTGGGGACGCGGGTGGCAAGACATGCTCCCGCCGGTAGGTTCCAAACGGGATAGCCCCATGCGCGCAACAGCTCGCGCTCTTCGTCCTTGGTAAAGCCGACCTCCATGAGGGGGGAGCGTACGCCGAGTTCTTCTGCCGCTCGCATGCCAGGGCGGTAGTCACCGCGATCGCTTGCATTGCTGCCATCGATGACGGTGGGAAAGCCGAGCGACTTGGCGTGGTTGACGATGGCGGTAAAGCCGGCGTGCTTGCAGTGGTAGCAGCGATTAGCATCGTTGCAGGCTACTTGGGGGAGCTGCAACTGATCGACCGAAAGATTGAGCACAGGGAGCTTAAAATGTGGCTCCTCATTGGCTTGCCCGTCAACGGATCGCTCAAACGAAGCCTGCTCGGGCGTGCCGATGAGCGGCGTGGTGAGATGGACGAGGAGGGTATTGGTAGGCATGATGCGGGCGCATACGGCGGCCAAAAAGCTGCTGTCAACGCCGCCGGAAAACCCGATAGCCACGCGCCCGTATGCCAAAAGCAGCTGTTCGAGCGCCGATAGCTTGTCTTGAAGCTCCTCTGCGGGTGCCGTGGTGTCTAAAATCATGAAACGATCCTTATCGTTGAGTACTCGATCGAAAACTATAATCCTAATGCGTTACTTGCCATAAGACTTCTATCTATGTAACGAAAGTGCAATATGGTATATACGTTATATACAAGTTGCCAAATGCGGTAGAGTTGCGGTAATGCAATAGCGAGAGCCGATGGGGGACCGATATGATCAAGGCTGTTATTTTTGACATGGATGGAACGCTGGTCGATACCGAGCGTTTGGGGATTAAGGCCTGGAAGGCAGGCGCCGCTGAGCTGGGGCTCGCGATTGATGAAGCGCTGATCCATCAGTTTATCGGTCGCACGCTGCCCGATGTCATGGACATCCTCGATAAGCATTACGGCAGCCATGAAACCACCGAGGCGATCTATCGTCGCCACAAGGAGATTCGCGACGAGATGGTCAAGACCGAACTGGAACTTAAGGCCGGCGCCGCCGAGTGCCTAGACGAGTTGCTAGCTGCGGGCTATCACGTGGGCCTTGCGACGTCGTCGCGCCATGTCACGGCCGAGCGCAACCTTAAGATGGTCGGTCTCTTTGACAAGTTTGAAACGGTGACCTGTGGCGAGGACGTCGTGCACGGCAAGCCAGACCCCGAGATGTATCTGCTCGCCTGCGAGCGCGCGGGCTTTGCCCCCGAGGAGTGCGCCGTGGTCGAGGATTCGCGCAACGGCTGCATCTCGGGCATCACGGCCGGTTGCCATGTCTTTGCCGTCCCCGATATCGTGCCGCTGCCGCAGGATGTGGTGGATGGCTGCGAGGCCGTGCTCGATTCGCTGTTCGATCTGGCGGCGGCGGTCAAGGCCGTGCACTAGGCAATTGCGGCGTTGAAGCGAGCACTTGGCCGTCCTTTTGCTTAAGCGGCGACTTAGCATACTCGCGGGCGTGCTATAGATACGCACCGAGGTTGATGGCCGTGGCGTCGGTCTGGGTGCTTGCCTGGGTGCTGGCGCGCTCCAGTAGGAACGGCCGCACGAGTTCTTGGCGGTTGATATCCTCGGCGGCCGTGATTGCGGTGACGGTGCGCGCTGCAGAGCCGACGCGGATATGCTTGGTCTTTGCTGGGGCCTTGTTCTCGATTTGCTCCATGAGCAGCTGGACACCCTTGCGGCCAATCTCGTAACCCGGGGGCGCTACCGTAGTGAGCGGGACCGATCCACTCCAAGCGAGCGGGTTGCCATCGCAGCCTGCTACGCGTACTTGCCCGGGGACAGAGATGCCCTTGTCGACCAGCGCCGAGATAACGCCCGAGGCCAACACGTCGGTCAGGCCGACGACAAAATCGGGACGCTCGTTGGCGGGGCGCCCGGCGATCTGAGCGCCAATGCTGTAGCCGTCGGCTGCGGTATTCCACTCTCCGGCGTCAATGACTTCAATTTTGATATCGGGATGCAGGGCGAGGGCCTTGTGAATGCCAAGTACGCGCAGGGTGAGCTGCATGAATGCCGCTCTGCCCACAACGGTGATATGGCGCGCGCCGCGGGCGATGGCGAGCTCGGCAATGATGCGACCCTGGGCCTCGTTGTCGGCCGCTACGTAGTAGCCGGGCTCGGAACAGTGGATGTCCAGATGGACGATCGGCACGGGCATTTTAGTCATGGCCGGATGCCAGTCGGGGGACGCCATGGGCTGAACCATGACGCCGGACATCTGCGTGCCCATAAAGTAGCGCAGGTAATGGTCCTGGAGAATATCGTCGTTATCGGCGTTGGCGATGAGCAGGTCGTAACCGTGCTTGCGGGCCTCGTTATGGGCGCCGCTGGCAATTTGGAGCGAAAAACCGTGGTCGAGACGGGGGAGCACCAAGCCAAAGGACTTGGTGGCGCCGCCCGCGAGCTGACGGGCGCTTTGGTTGGGCAGGTAGCCAAGGCGATTGATGGTCTCGTTAATGAGCTTGAGGGTCTCGGGGCGCAGCTTTTCGGGATGGTTGAGCGCGTTGGAAACCGTGCCCAACGAAACCCCGGCCTCGCGCGCGACGTCGCTGATTTTTACCTTTGCCATAGCGGCCCCTTTGATGCGTTTCAAGTACAAGCCAGATTGTAGCATCGCCCGCCTTTGAGGTGTCAAAACCTGCCAATTAGGGACAGGTTTATTTTGGCAGGTTTTATCTGGGCAAACGCCGTTACCAGCGCGACCATCACGAAGGGGACAGGCACCTTTGTGGTGGTTTGAGCTGCCCGGACCTTCAATTGTCTCGATCTGTAACATCTGGACGGCAAAACCGGCTCTACCTGTTACAGACCGAGACATAGTGCTGGGGCCGAACCGCAATGTCTCGGTCTGTAACACTAAGCCGGCTTCCGGAGCCCCAGATGTTACAGATCGAGATCTTTCGCCAGG
The DNA here is from genome assembly GCA_900555355.1 of uncultured Collinsella sp. GTDB lineage: Bacteria > Actinomycetota > Coriobacteriia > Coriobacteriales > Coriobacteriaceae > Collinsella. The sequence goes on along the minus strand of USKV01000016.1, from coordinate 8,318 downwards.
ACAGAGCGCCGCCTCGGTCCAAACCACCACAAAGGTGCCTGTCCCCATTGTGGTGGTTTGGACTGGCTGGACGTGTGTGTATCGAGTGGTATCCAAGTTGAGATACCACTTCTGGTATATCAGCTTGCGCTCGCGTGAGTACAATACTCGAACGTTATACGTCTCAGCGCCCCCTGTGCGTGGACGTCTTGCAGTCACGCGAACGAAGGGATTTATCTTATGTGCGGAATTGTCGGCTACACCGGCTCTGATATTGCAAAGAACATCCTGGTCACAGGCCTTAAGCGCATGGAGTATCGCGGCTATGACTCCTCGGGCGTCGCGCTCGAGGTGGGTGAGGGCGCCGCGGCGCACCTCGACGTTATCCGCCGCGTGGGTAAGGTCGCGGGTCTGGAGAGCGAGCTTTCCAACATCGATAGCGACGCAACCTGCGGTATCGGCCACACCCGTTGGGCCACCCACGGCAAGCCCTCCGTCGTTAACGCTCATCCCCACACCAGCTGCGACGGTCGCATTGCCATCGTCCACAACGGCATTATCGAGAACTTCGCCGAACTGCGCGAGGAGCTGGAGGGCCGCGGCCATCACTTTAAGAGCGAGACCGATACCGAGGTCTTCGCGCATCTGATCGAAGAGGCTTATGCCGAGACGCACGACCTGATGGCCTCCGTGCGCGAGGCTTGCACCCACGTGGTAGGTGCCTACGGCCTGGCCGCCGTGTGCGCCGACGAGCCTGGCGTAATCGCCGTTGCCCGCAAGGACTCCCCGATTGTGGTCGGCGTGGGCGAAACCGGCTCCTATGTTGCTTCCGATGTCATCGCGCTCATCGACGCCACCCGCGATGTCGTGGTGCTCGAGGACGGTCAGTTTGCCAAGCTTACGCCTGCGGGCGTCGAGTACACCGACGAGGCCGGCAACGTTATCGAGCTTAAGGTCACCCACATCGACTGGGACCTGGACATGGCGGAAAAGGGCGGTTATCCCGACTTTATGCTCAAGGAGATCCACGAGCAGCCGCGCGTCGTGCGTGACACACTGGTTGGCCGTATGACGCCTGCCGGCGAGCTCGACATCGATGAGCTGGGCCTGTCCCTCGAGGAACTCAACGACATCGACCGCGTCTACGTGATCGCTTGCGGCACTAGCTATCACGCTGGCCTCATCGCCAAGAACCTTATTGAGGGCTGGGCTCGCATCCCCACCGAGGTTGAGGCGGCCAGCGAGTTCCGCTATCGCAACCCCATCATCACGCCTACGACGCTCGTCGTTGCCGTGTCCCAGTCGGGCGAGACGGCCGATACCCTCGCCGCCATTCGCGATGCGCGCATCAAGGGCGCCAAGGTCTTTGGCATCACCAACGTAGTGGGCAGCCCCGTGGCGCGCGAGAGCGACGGCGTCATCTATACCAAGGCCAACAAGGAGATCGCGGTCGCCTCGACCAAGAGCTTCATCGGCCAGGTTGTGAGCCTGACGCTGCTTGCTCTGCTGCTGGCGCAGGTTAAGTACCGTCTGACCACCAAGCAGGCGCGCATGCTGTTCCGCGAGCTTTCCGATACGGCCGAGCAGATCCAGTGGATTTTGGATACCCAGACCGAGGCCGTTCATGAGGCCGCCCTGCTGTGCAAGGACGCGCAGTCGGCGCTGTTCGTGGGCCGCGGTATGGGCGCTGCCATCTCCTACGAGGGCGCACTCAAGCTCAAGGAAGTCAGCTACCTGCATGCCGAGGCGTATGCTGCCGGCGAGATGAAGCACGGTCCCATCGCGCTGATCGATCCAGGCTTCCCCGTCATCGCCGTGGCCACCAAGAGCGCCACCTACGACAAGACCGTGTCGAACCTTATGGAGTGCAAGGCGCGCGGTGCCAAGGTCATCGTCGTTGCCACCGAGGGCGACGAGGAGATCAACAAGATCGCCGACTGTATCATCCGCGTGCCGGCCGTCCGCGACGTGTTCAGCCCCATCACGGCGAGCGTCCCGCTGCAGCTGCTCGCCCGCGAGGTTGCCATCCTGCGCGGCTGCGACGTCGACCAGCCCCGAAACCTCGCGAAAAGCGTTACTGTCGAATAATCGAGTTCCGTCATCCTTACGATTAAGGCCCGACTCCGCGTCATCAGACGGAGCCGGGCCTTTTTGTGTGGAGAAACCACCACAAAGGTGCCTGTTCCCTTTGTGGTGGTTTTGGCAGGTTAGCGGAGCTTGCTGGTCTCGAAGTACTCGGGGAACTGGTCCAGGACCTCGGTCTGGTTGCGGAACATCATATGCAGGTGCTTGCTGACCAAAAAGCTCGCCTCGATGGGGTCGCGGCCGGCGATGGCACGGCGGATTTGCTTGTGCTCGTTAACAATCTCCTGATTGTCGAGCGTCTGCGTGGCGGCGCGCAGCCAGCGGAAGCGCTCCAGGTCGGCATTGGTCTCTTCGAGCCACGACCACACGGTGCTGCGACATGCGATGCTAAAAATCATGTGATGCATGAGGTTGTCGCTCAAAAAGAAGCCGATGCGATCCTCCTCGGCCATGGTCTTTTCCTGCAGCGCGATGGCTCGGTCGAGCTGCTCGATGCCTGCCGAGGTGGCACGGGCACAGCACTCCACAATTACCTGCTTTTCCAGGTGCTCGCGAATGTAGCAGGCGCTCTCGGCAAGAGTGAGGTTGATGGGCGAGACATAGGTGCCGCTTTGGGGCACGGTACGCACCAGGCCCTCTTGCGCCAGACGCACCAGCGCCTCGCGCACAGGGGTGCGCCCCATATCCAGGTCGTCGCAAAGCTGCTTGACGCCCAGCTTTTCGCCCGGCTTGTAGTCCAGGTAGACGATTTTGCGTCGAATGGTGTGGTAGGACTGGTCCTGTAGGCTCGTTTCCTGCTCGCCGACGTGCATCGATTCTTCCATAGCGCCTCGCAACTGTTCTATCAAACTCATATGTCAGTTGTTAATTATGCCGCGAATCAGCTTTCCGCGGTGGGTAATTCGGCTGTCGCCCGAGAACTATTGCGGCATCTTAGTCTGTATTTGCGCAGGGCTGTGCTCAATGTTGCCGTATCATAGGCCGTCGCAAACGTGAAATAGAAAGAAGGAATCCCATATGCAACTGGCGAATATCGTACGCGAGCGCTGGAAGGGTGTCTTGTTCTGCCTGATCATCGCTATCCCCGCGACGTTGCTCGGCAAACAGATTGAGGTGGTCGGCGGGCCGGTATTTGCCATCCTCTTTGGCATGGTCCTGGCGCTCGTCTTTCCCAAGAATCGTCGCGAACAGCTCGCCGCCGGTGTTACCTATACGTCTAAAAAAGTCTTGCAGTACGCGGTAATCCTGCTTGGCTTTGGCATGAACCTCTCGCAGATTCTGTCCAAAGGCGCTCAGTCGCTACCGATTATCGTGGCGACGATCTCGACCTCGCTTGTCATCGCCTTCGTGCTCTGCCGCGTCATGAACGTGCCGGGCAAGATCGCGACGCTTGTGGGTGTGGGTTCGTCGATTTGCGGCGGTTCTGCCATCGCCGCGACCGCTCCCGTCATCCATGCCGACGATCGCGAGATTGCCCAGGCTATTTCGGTCATCTTCCTGTTTAACGTTATCGCGGCGCTCGTGTTTCCGACGCTCGGCGGCATGCTCGGGCTGACCAACGAGGGCTTTGGCCTGTTTGCCGGTACCGCCATCAACGACACCTCGTCCGTAACGGCTGCGGCGAGCGCCTGGGACAGTATGCATCCCGGCGCCAATGTGCTCGAAAGCGCCACGGTGGTCAAGCTCACCAGGACGCTGGCCATCATTCCCATCACGCTGGCGCTTGCTTGCTGGCAGATGCATCTGGCGCGCAAGGCCGGCGGCGACGCCAAAAGCACGTTCTCGCTTAAACGCGCGTTTCCCATGTTTGTGCTGTTCTTTGTGCTGGCGAGCGTAATCACCACGGTGCTTCAGCTTCCCGTGTCCATCACGGCGCCCATCAAGGAGCTGTCGAAATTCTTTATTGTGATGGCCATGGCGGCTATTGGTTTTAATACCGATATCGTTGAGCTGGTCAAAAAGGGCGGCAAGCCCATCGCGCTGGGCTTTTGCTGCTGGATTGGCATTGCGTGCATGAGTTTGGGAATGCAGCACGTGCTGGGAATCTGGTAGAGAAGTAGCTTATTTGCGTGTTGTGTGTTGGCGAGCGCATCCTTACGGTGGAGCGATAGGAGCTCTTGCGGGTATGGCTTGTCCGCAGGTTGATAGGTCCCGAAGAGCTCTTATCGCCCCGCCAGGATGGCGATGCGGGGCAACACCTATACTCGCAGGACGGCGCTTTCTGCCCTATAGTGTTTGGTGAGCAATATCGTTCAACTTTGAAACACTCGCCCGCGCGGCCGTCGGTGGCGGCGTGGCGCCGAGGACGGGGCGCAATATGAACAGTGACGCCAAGCTGCAAATCTTGACCGAGGCCTTGGCTGCTGCCGGGGCCTCGGCGTTGGCAATCGATGGGCATGGACACGTGGCGATTTCGACCATGGATGATGTCGCGCTCGAGCAAGATGTCGCGGCATTTGTCGCCGAGCGCCTGGGGCGCGTGGGCAACGGCATGCGTCTGGTGATGGGGCATGCGGGAGGGCGCTTGAGCCTCACGGTGCGTCCGGTTGCCAAGGAATACGGTGCGCTTTGGGTGGTCGTGGTCCGCGAGGTGCACGGTGTGGCGGCGCACGCGGGTATTGAGTGGCTTAACGCGGATGAGGTCGAGGCGCGCTACGAGGCAAGTGCGTACGGCATTGTCGAGGGTGCCGCTGCAGTCGCTGGTCCCGTCTGCGAAAGCTATGCACGCGGCGTGCCCCTCATGTTGGAGGGCGAGCTGGGTGCTGGCCAGACAGAGATTGCAAAACGTCTCTATCTGGATGGGCCTTATGCTGACGAACCCTTTGTGTCCGTGGCACTTGACGAGCTCACAGATCGCGGCTGGCGCCATCTGCTCAAAAGCTCGGAATCGCCGCTGTTCCAGGCAAGGCTGACCCTTTGTATTGGCGGCTGGCATGCACTTTCGCCGCAGCGTCTGCGCGAGCTTGTTTCTACGATGACCGACACGGCGCTGGCCGCGCGTTGCCATGTGGTTCTGACGGCAAATGATATGCCGGGCGGTGGCGAAAGCGATCAGGCCGCTTTTGTAACCGAGCGCTTGGCGTGTGCAGTAAGTGTGGCGCCTGCGATTGCCGAGCAGGGTGGCGCATCGAAAAAGGTTGCGCAGTATTTGTCATATCTGTCAGATGTCTTTGGAACTGCCGCTCCGAGTATGTCCGAGGAGGCTGCCTCGACGCTCAATGGCTATCGCTGGCCACGCAACTATCTGCAGCTTCGCGAGGTCTCGGAACGACTCTATATATTAGTAGGGTCGGGTGTGGCGGAGCGCGCGGTGGCGGAGGAGGTGCTCGCCCAGGAGGACGTCATCAAAACCGCAACCTTTGGCGCTCCGACGCTCGACAGCGACCTGTATATCCTGCGTCCACTGGCCGATACCGAACGCGACATCGCGCGGCTGGTCGTGGGCTACCTTCAGGGCAACCGGACCCGCGCTGCCGGGGTGCTGGGAATAAGCCGCACGACCCTGTGGCGCTTGTTGAAGGACGACGACCGCTGAGCGAGGTGCCCGTGACCGCGTGCGGCGCGTGTGCTACAGTCCAAAGCAGTAATGTTTCGATTGCGTTACAGCGTGCGGGGGCGTATGGCGGAGACTTCAAAACCAAACCGGAATAGACGGAGCGCGGCTCCAGTTAACCGCCGCACGACGTCCCGGACGTGGGGCAAGCACGCGTCGGGGTTCGACGGTTCGTTCAAACGCACCAAATACGGCTATCCTTCGGCAAGCGCTCGCTTGGCTATGCAGGCCGAGTCGACGCTGTGGGGACGCAAGCGCGTGGTGGGCTCTAAGCTTAAGCACGACGGAACGCTGGGCTACATTAGCCGCGGTGCTGCCCGCCGCAGTGGGCTCAATCCTGCTGGCTGGCATCGTTATGTGCCGATTGCAGTTGTTGTTGCGGTGATTGTGATCGCACTTGCCGCACTCGGTTACGCTGGCGGCGGGGTCGACCTGAGTGCGATGTTCAAATCTGCTGAGCTCGCGCATGCCGGCACGGAGCTTGTCGAGGGCGCTCAGACACAGACGGGCGTGGCGCCTCAGCGCGGTATTGTTGCCGCTGCCGCAACGATCGCCGATGCCCAAAAGGGCGAGGATGCGGACAGCGAGGATAGCGAAACCGGTGCAAACGGCGTGGGTTCGCAGGTCACGCCCGTAACACAAGGCCAATAAGTCACAGAACCATCACACTAAGTCGCTGTTTGGGGCCAATGAGTGAGCAAAAAAGCAGCAATGTTGTTTCATATAGAACTCATTAGCCACAATTTATAAAAAAGGATATACTACTAGGCACTTAAAGGTCCACAAGCTGCAAGTTGAGGAGTACCTAACATGAAGAAGAGATTCATGGCAGCACTGAGCGTTCTCGCTCTTGCCCTGGCTCTGCCCGTGGCTGCTTTCGCCGCCCCGAGCCCTGCCAACACCACCGCCACCGGTGCCAACAACGTGACCGCCAGCGTTAACAACGCTAACGTCAAGGTTGTTTCCACCACCAAGAACGCCGAGGGCACCCCTGCCGGCGCCAACGTGGTCGCTTCCTTCGAGATCACCGAGACCGTCGAGGGTACCGTTTCTGAGTCCAACCCGCTGACCGTCACCTTCACCCTTGGCAAGGCCTACGCCAACGCTAAGGTTACCGTCTATGTCCAGCACAACGACGGTAGCAAGGAGACCCTGAACCTCACTGCCGACAACAACGGCAATGTTACCTTTAAGGTCACCAAGCTCTCCACCTACACCATCGTGGCTGAGAAGACCGCTGCTGGCGCTGCTACCACCGACAACGGTGCTAAGTCCCCGGCTACCGGCGTGAACACCACCGCTGTTGCCGCTGTGGCTGCTGTTGCCGCTGCTGGCGCTGCCTGCGCTTTTGTTGCTCTTCGCAAGAACAACTAGCACACACACGGTTTCAACCGTAAGATTTGAGGACCCGTACTTGTGCGGGTCCTTTTTTTGGCCGATTTACAGGGTAAGGGAACACCATGGCACAGCAGCCGCATGGCAAGCATATGGAAGTCAAGCATATGGACGACTCGGACAAAAAGCGTCGCGCCACGATACTCAAGGGCGTTTTCGTAGTGTTGTTGCTGGTCGCAGTCGGCTGCGGCGGCTACGTGCTCTATATGAATCATCTAGAGCAGCAGCGCGCCGAGGAGATGAGTGCAACAGGCAAGCCCGCCACGAAGGTCGAATCAAAGGGCAAGGAGCTGCCGGACAACCCCATCGACTTCGCTCCGCTCATTCAAGAGAATGCCGATATCTATGCGTGGCTCTACATTCCGGGTGCGGATATCAACACGCCCTTGCTGCAGAGCACGACGGATGACCTGTTTTATCTGGACCACGACAAGGACGGCAAGTACGACCCCTACGGCACAGCATTTAGCCAGATGGCAAACGCGCGTGACTTTAGCGATCCCGTCACAGTGATCTACGGCCATGTGAACGGCGGCGTGTTCCACAACTTGCATAACTTTGAGGACGCGGACTTCTTTAACGAGAACGGCGATTTCTATATCTACACGCCGGGTCATATTCTGAAGTACAAGATTGTCTCGGCCTATCAATATGACGACCGTCACATTCTCAACTCGTTTAACTTTGCCGATCCTGCCGTGCGCCAGGACTACTTTAATTCGGTCTGTAATCCGGACGCATTGCTCAAAAATGTACGTGACGGCGTGACACTTGATGCAGATAGTAAGATTGTGCAGTTGAGCACCTGCATGCTCGATAGCTCGCAGGGCAACTCGCGCTATATTGTGAGCGGTGTGTTAACAAGCGACCAGGAGACAAAATAGTCATGAACCCCCGTGGCAAGCACTTTATCGATGCGGTGGATCCCGACGAAAATCAAGTAAACAATCCCGAGCGGCAGGTTCAGGATGAGGCGGAGCCTGTCGAGCCCCAATGGGAGACCAAAGGCACTCCGACGCCTCAACCTGACGAAAAATCTCAGAGCAAGGCCGAGGCCCCGTCCGACGCATCGGCAAAGACCGATGAAGCTGCGGCGCAGCCTGTTGATGAGGCAGAGTGGCCTTCGCTTGATGAGGCGGCACCTCAGCGTCGTCGACGCTCCAAAGAGTCGATTAAGCGCATCAAGCGCCGCCGCCGTATCCGCACGCTGCTGATCGTGCTGCTCGTGATTGGTGCGGTTGCTGCTGCCGGCTGGGGCTTTGTGAATCACAGCGTGAACCAAGGCAAAAAGAAGATTGAGGAAAAG
>USKV01000015.1 GCA_900555355.1 uncultured Collinsella sp. | reverse complement strand
GCCCAGATTGAGTGTGAGGATGTTCCATGGCCCAATACGCTGCCAACGAAATCGAGAACTTGCCCGATAGCCCTGTAGCCCGTGAGGATTTGGGCGCGGGCGGTATTCCCCGGGGCGCCGGCGCACGCTCTCCGCTGTTCTGGAAGGTTCTGCTCCTTTCGGTGGCGGTCATCTGGGGCTACTCCTTTACCACTATGAAGGACGCACTCGGCACCATTCCGGTGTTCGCGCTGCTCTATGTACGCTTTCTGCCCGCAGCGTTGGTCATGTTTGCCGTCTTCCACAAGCGCATCATTGCACATTTCAACGCTCGCAACCTGATCGTTGGCCTGAGTATGGGCGTGCTCATGTGGGCGGCCTATGCGTTGCAGACGGTCGGTCTGGCACATACTACGGCGGGCAAGAATGCTTTTTTGACGGGCACGTACTGCATCCTTGTGCCGTTCGCGAGCTATTTTCTGAGCGGCGAAAAACTCACCCGCTATAACCTGGGCGCGGCACTGCTGTGCTTGGCGGGCATTGGTTTGGTGGCGCTCGATAGCGTTGAATTCAACATCGGTGACGTCATTACGCTGGCGGGTGCGGTCTTTTTCGCCATCCAGATGGCGGTGACCGCCAAGTACGGTCGCAAAATGGACATCAACGTCATCACGTTTTGGATGTTTGTGGGCAACGGCGTGCTGAGCCTGATCTCGTCGCTGCTATTCGAGACCCAAGCGCCTCTGTCCGTGTGGACGCCGAGCTTTATCACTGCGATGGCGTTTCTCTCGGTGGGCTGCACATGCGTGGCTCTGCTCATCCAAAACGTCGGCCTGGCGCATGTCCCGGCTTCGACGGGCTCGCTGCTCCTTTCGATGGAGTCCCCTTCGGGCGTGTTGTTTTCGGTGCTGCTGATGGGGGAGGCGCTCACCTCGCGTCTGCTCGCCGGCTTCGTGCTTATCTTCCTGTCGATTATCTTGAGCGAGACTCACTTCGATTTTTTGCGCAAAAAGCCGCGCCCGCAATTGTAAACAACTTGTTGCGCCGCCCTCCCGGGGCGGCATTTTTTATGCGTCGCCCTTAAAGTAGTACTTTGCACTTTACGCTATCAAAGTGCTTGCTGCAAAAACGTTACTGGGGGGCATCTATGGCACCAGCACTGTCCGATCTTCAACCGCAATCAGCGCCCAAGGCCACCGCGGCGGCGCAGGCCGCTATCGGTGACGGTCTTGTTGCAGAAGCTCAGGCTTTTGCAGACGAGCTCGCTGCGTGGCGACACGATTTACACCAGATGCCCGAGCTGGGCAATAGCCTCCCGCAGACCTCTGCGTATATTCAAGCGCGCCTGACCGAGATGGATATCCCATTTGCCACGCTCGTCGATGGTTCCTGCGTTGTGGGCCTTGTCGGCGCCGGTGCCGTCGCGGCCCAGGGCAATGGCGTCTGCACGGACGAACAGGCCGGTACGGTCGTTATGCTGCGTGGCGACATGGATGCCCTGCCCGTTGCCGAAGAGTCAGGCGAGCCTTTCGCCTCTACGAACGGCTGCATGCACGCATGCGGACACGATATGCACGCGACGGCGCTGCTTGGTGCAGCCCGTATGCTCAAGGCGCGCGAGGCGGAGCTTGTCGACGCCAATGCCACGGTTAAGTTGCTGTTCCAGCCGGGCGAGGAAACCTTTGAGGGTGCCCGCGCCGCCATCGCCGATGGTCTGCTACAGAACCCGCGTCCCCAGGCCGCCTTTGCCATGCATGTCAATAGCCAGTCGCCGCTTGGCCTGGTGCTCTACGGCAGCCCGGCGCTCTCGGGCGTGTACGGTTTTCGCATCACGCTTCAGGGCAAGGGTGGCCATGGCTCGAGCCCCGAGATCTGCATCGACCCCATCACGGCCGGCGTCCATGTGCATCTGGCGCTTCAGGAGCTCATCTCCCGCGAGGTGCCGGCGGCCAAGGAGGTCGCACTGACTGTCGGTAAGTTCGCCGGCGGTCAGGCCGCAAATGTCATCCCCGACACTTGTGTGCTCGAGGGAACGCTGCGCGGCTTCGACGTCGAGCTCATGGAGCACCTCAAGACCCGCATCGCGGAGGTCGTCAAAGGTGTTGCCACGACCTATCGTACGCCGGCGACTATCGAGACGCTCTCGGATGTTCCCCCGCTCGTACTCGATGACGATATGACGCAGGCGTCGCTTGGCTACGTGGGCGCGGTGCTGCCCAAGTCCGCCTTCTTGCCACTGTTCCACGCCATGGCGAGCGAGGACTTCGCGTTGATCTCGAGCGAGATCCCGAGTGCGTACTTTACCGTGGGCGCTGCCGCGACTGATACGGACAAGCATTTTGCTCAGCACCATCCCAAGGCACGCTTTAGCGATGCCGAGCTTCCCCTTGGCGCCGCGGCTTACACGGCGGTCGCTTTGGGCTATATCGCTGACCACCGGTAGCACCCAACCTTGCCTTTCAAGCCTGCGGGCATGGCCATAAGGCCTATGTCCTTGTCTTTCAAGGCAATCTTGGGCACTACCGGCGCCATCGTCTCGGGCGTGCTGTTCGATGCCACGGGCTCCTTTGCGAGCACCTGGATTGTGTGCCTGGCGCGCTCCGTGGTCATGCTCGTGTTCCTGCTGGCATCCGAGCCCATCGCCGCCAAGCTGCGCACGAGCGTGGCGGGGGAGTAGACGCCCGTCGCTCTTTTCTGTTCGCCCCGTTCTGTCCGTGGCCGCCCTGGAAGCCGAATGGATGCTCGTACCATCATTCGGTTTCCAAGGCGGCCACGGGCCTACGAAATGATCCGTTTTCCTCCGTCCTCAACAGATCACGTGATTCGAAAGAGACGGAGGAAAACGGATCCCAAACAGCGGCGGTGCGTCTGGCCGAACGAGCCCCCATACCCTCGTTCGGTCAGACGCGCCGCCGCGTTTTGTTTTTGTGCCGTATAATGACCACTACCTATGACGCGATACAAAAGAAAGGTGTTTGCCCATGCAGGCACAGAAGGCGGAGGGAACCCGCGACCTTATCGGCGCCGAGATGCGCGCTTGGCAAAAGATGCAGCAGATTGCGGCCGGCGTATTCGAGCCGTTTGGCTTTAAGCCTATCGAGACGCCCGCGATCGAGCAGGTGGACGTCTTTGTCCACGGCATCGGCCAGTCGACCGACGTCGTGCGCAAGGAGATGTTCCGCGTCTTTAGCGGCGCCAACCTGGAGCGCGTCTTTACTGAGGGCACCGACACCAAGCTCAAGCCCAAGCAGCGCCTGGCGCTTCGTCCCGAGGGCACGGCCGGTGTGGTGCGCGCCGTCGTGGAGAACAACCTGGTGCCCCAGGGCTCCACGCCGTTTAAGGCTTACTACGCCGAGGCCATGTTCCGCGGCGAGCGTCCCCAGAAGGGCCGCCTGCGCCAGTTCCATCAGGTGGGCATCGAGTGGCTCGGCGCTCCCGATCCGGCGGCAGACGCCGAGTGCATCATCATGCTCATGGAGTTCTACAAGCGCTTGGGCTTCGATCTTTCCAAGCTCCGTCTGCTCATCAACTCGATGGGTGACGCCCAGTGCCGTCCGGCTTATCGCGAGCAGGTTAAGCAGTTCATCCTCGATCACGCCGACGAGATGTGCGATGAGTGCCGCGAGCGCGCCGAGCTCAACCCGCTGCGTGCCTTCGACTGCAAGAACGACCACTGCCGCGAGATCATGGCCGAGGCTCCGCTGATGGGTGACAACCTGTGCGATGAGTGCCGCGAGCACTACGAGCAGGTCAAGCGCTATCTGGATGCCGCCGGTATCGAGTATGTCGAGGATCCCACCTTGGTGCGCGGCCTGGACTACTACAGCCGTACTGTCTTTGAGGTCGAGGCCCCTGGCGCCGGCGTCGGCTCCATCGGCGGCGGCGGCCGCTACGATGGCCTGGTCGAGCTCGAGGGTGGCAAGCCCACGGCGGGCGTCGGCTTTGCTGTCGGTTTTGAGCGCGCCCTGCTGGCCCTGCAGGCCTTTGGCAGCGATTTGGGTGCCGATGAGGCCCCGTGCGTCTATGTCGCCAACGCCGGCAAGGAGCTGCGTCAGAACGTCTTTGCCATTACGCAGGAGCTTCGCGCCGCAGGTATCGTGACCGAGGCCGACTATCAGGGTCGTTCGCTCAAGGCCCAGTTTAAGCAAGCCGATAAGGTAGGCGCCAAGCTCATCTTGGTCCTGGGTGGCGACGAGCTTGCCGCCGGCAAGGTCAAAGTGCGCGACATGCAGAGCCATGACGAGGTGCTCGCCGATCTGGACAACGTCGTCGAGGCGGTTCGCGAGCGCCTGTAGCGCATCTTTTTGAGCTTCGGGCCTGCTAACGTGCCCTGCTCATGGAGAGCGATTGTTACGGGGGTGTTTCGCTTTTATGCGGAATGCCCCCGTTTACGTATGCCGCCCACCGAGAAATACGACCATTTAGGGCAAAAACCTTTGCAATGCAGAAAATACTTTTGTGTGGTAAAGCGCAATCAGTGTCGAAAGTATTTCTCAAGCGCCTATAATGAATACCGCATGTTACGTGCATAGAAGGAGGAATGGGAGGAAACGTGGCTGAGAACCTAAGCAACCAGTCTGTACCCGAAGCCGCGGCGCGCGTCGCTGCCGTGGTCAACCGCCTCGTTAACCGAATCGGCTCGAATGCCGAGTCCAGGGAGCGTCTCGCCGAGATCGAGATCCCCGAGGAGCTGCGCGACAATCTGGCGCTGTTCTTGCGCCTGGAGCGCCGTGTGCTTAGCGAGTATGATCCCGAGATCGCGGACCTGTTCGACAAGATTTTGACAGCCGAGATTGTGGTCAATGCCGGCAACCCCGGTACCTGCGCTGCCGACGAAGCCGTCGACGAGCAGGGCGTGCCCACCGCCGACGAGCCCACTGCCGTGGCATTTCGTGAGGTCGTCGATTTGATCGACAGCCTGCCGCTCGATAAGCAGCAGGTCATTGTCCGCGCCTTTACGAGCTTTTTCCATCTGGCAAACCTGTCGGAGGAGAACTACCGTGTGGCGCAGCTGCGCGAGCGCGAGGCCGGTGCGTCGACCGATACCGAGGTCGATCCTGCCAACGAGCTTACCGTTGCCTATCACCAGCTGGTGAATGAGCTGGGTGTCGAGGGTGCCAACGAGCTGCTCGACAAGCTCGAGTTCCACCCTGTCTTTACCGCACATCCCACCGAGGCCCGTCGTAAGGCCGTCGAGGGCAAGATCCGCCGTATCTCCAACCTGCTGGAGGAGCGTCCGCGTCTGGGCGGCTCCGACCTGGTGGAGAACGAGCGCCATATGCTGCAGGAGATCGACGCCCTGGTGCGTACGAGCCCCATCGCGCTCAAGAAGCCCACGCCGGTCGAGGAAGCCGATACCATCATCGACATCTTCGATAACACGCTGTTCGACGTTATCCCCGTTATCTATCGTCGTTTTGACGATTGGGTGCTGGGCGACAAGGCCGGTACTGTGCCGCCGCTGTGCCCGGCGTTCTTCCATCCCGGCAGCTGGATCGGTTCCGACCGCGACGGTAACCCCAACGTCACCGCCAAGGTGAGCCGTGAGGTCGCCGCCAAGTACTTTACGCACATGGTGCTCAAGCTCGAGGACAAGTGCCGCCACATCGGCCGCAACCTCACGCTCGAGGCCACCTACAGCAAGCCGTCGGCCGAGCTCATTAACCTGTGGAACCATCAGGTCGAGATGAGCCCTCGGTACACGGCCCGCGCCGAGCTGATCTCCGAGCACGAGCCGCATCGCGCCGTCATGCTCGTCATGGCCGACCGTCTGAACGCCACCGTGCGCCGTATCACCGACACCATGTACCACAGCGCCGACGAGTTCCTGGATGACCTGCGCGTCGTCCAGCGTTCGCTGGCCGCCTGCGGTGCCGTCCGTGCCGCCTACGGCCCGGTCCAGACCATCATCTGGCAAGTCGAGTCCTTCGGCTTCCATATGGTCGAGATGGAGTTCCGTCAGCACTCCGTGGTGCATGCCCGCGCCCTCAAGGATATCCACGAGAACGGTATCCATGGCGACCTGCAGCCCATGACGCGCGAAGTCATCGATACCTTCCGTGCTATCGGCTCCATCCAAAAGCGCTACGGCAAGAAGATGGCGCACCGCTACATCATCTCGTTTACCAAGAGCGCCCAGCATGTGGCCGACGTCTTTGAGCTCGCCCACCTGTCCTTTGCACACGAGGAGGATGTCCCCGAGCTCGATGTGATCCCGCTGTTCGAGCAGCTCGAGGACCTCGAGGGCTGCGTTGACGTGCTCGACCAGATGCTCACGCTGCCCGTGGTGCAGAAGCGCCTTGCTCAGACCAACCGCCGCATGGAGGTTATGCTGGGCTACTCCGACTCCTCCAAGGATGCCGGTCCTACCACGGCCATGCTCGCGCTGCACTCCGCGCAGGAGCGCATCGCCAAGTGGGCAGAGAAGAACGATATCGACCTGGTGCTCATGCACGGTCGCGGCGGTGCCGTGGGCCGTGGCGGCGGCCCGGCCAATAAGGCCGTGCTGGCTCAGCCCAAGGGTTCGGTCAACTGCTTCTTTAAGCTCACCGAGCAGGGCGAGGTCATCTTTGCCCGTTACGGCAACCGCACGCTGGCTCAGCGCCATGTTGAGTCCGTTGCCGCCGCAACGCTTTTGCAGTCGGCCCCGAGTGTCGAGAAGACCAACACCGAGACTACGCAGAAGTTCTGGGATATGGCCGAGAAGCTCAACGCCGCAAGCCACGAGCGCTATCTGGACCTGCTGAACACCGAGGACTTTACGCCGTGGTTCTCGACCGTGACGCCGCTGACCGAGGTCGGTCTGCTGCCGATCGGCTCGCGTCCTGCCAAGCGCGGCCTGGGTGCCAAGTCGCTCGACGACCTGCGTACCATTCCGTGGATCTTCAGCTGGAGCCAGGCGCGCATCAATCTGGCCGCTTGGTACGGCCTGGGTACCGCCTGCGAGCAGTTTGGCGATCTGGACCAGCTTAAGGCTGCCTACCAGGAGTGGCCGTTCTTCCGCACCTTTATCGACAACATCGAGATGTCGATCGCCAAGACCGACCAGCGCATCGCCAAGATGTATCTGCACCTGGGCGATCGCCAGGATCTGTCCGAGAAGGTCTTTACCGAGATGCAGCTCACGCGTAAGTGGGTCCTTGCCATCGTTGGTGACGAGTGGCCGCTGCAGCGCCGCCGCGTGCTCGGCTGCGCCGTTCGCGTGCGTAACCCCTATGTCGACGCCCTGTCCATCGCCCAGGTTCGCGCCCTTCGCGAGGTGCGTATGAACCAGGACGAGATGGCCGAGGAGAAGAAGGCCGAGTACATGAGCCTGATTCTTTCGACTGTGACCGGCGTCTCGGCAGGACTGCAGAACACGGGGTAATCGATAGCCCTGTAGTCGTTGTCCGGGGCCGCCGTTTGTTTTCTTTCCGGCGCGTCCTCGGACATGCAAGAAGCCCTCGCTGCGCACTTCGTGCGGCGAGGGCTTCTTGCGTCCTGCGGAATGCGCCGGAAAGAAAACAAACGGCGGCCCCTACGATGTCCGGTCTTCGGTGGATTACTTGCTGGGGAAATAAAGGCGCGCTTCGCGCGTTTGGAAAGGGCTTCTTGCTGCGGAATGCATTCAGGGGGAAACCCATCGGGTTCCTTCGTCCTCGGTTTTCAGGGATTAAAGCTGATGAAAATAAAGTGCGCTTCGCGCCTAATGTGGAGTGCGGCGAGGGCTTCTTGCGTCCTGTGGAGTGTGCCTAAAAGTAAACCTATGGCGGGCCCTGCGATGTCCGACCTTTGGCGAATCAGCCGCTGGGTGAGGGTGGTGCTTGGGGCGACGTGCAAAAAACGGAGTTTTCAGCAGCCAAAGATTGATGCATAAGGCCATAGCCGGCTTTCGCTACCTTTGTTGATGCTTTTGCACGACAATTGGGCCTTGGCGATGCCCGTATATGGCTGGTTTCTCGCCGCATGCTATCCAGATGGGACGAGTCATGAGGACTATCTACCTTTTGAAAGACTTTTGACACCAAAATCTTATCCCGCGATGCTGAATACTCGCAAAAATGCACGCTCCGGAGGGTACTACCCTGTTACGGCTAGAAATCCATGCGCCATTTTATGCAATTAGTTGACGTATTTATACAAGATGACTTACGCGCGCATGCCATCGGGGTGAACGTTCGTCTCGGCATTGCGTTGACCGTCCTGCCCATAGTGTCTTTTACAGGCGGCTGCGGTTCCGTTTGGGATCGCGGCCGTTTTGTTGTGGGTCAAATATGAACGTTGTGTTAATGACTCGGTGGACGGTGGTGTTTTTCGGTGAGCGGCGTATCCTTCCAACGGTTTATCTAGTGTGTCAGTTGAAAGGAAGAGGGCGCTCGTCATTGTTTGAATGTGAACTACCGTTTGACCACAAGACGTTGCATCTAGAGCTCGAGGATAAGAACTTCGTGGGTGTGATGGAAGGTTATCAAAACGAGTTTAAGACTACAAAATCGCAGGAAGAGCTGGTAGAAGAGTCGCTTGCCAACCCTTACGGCTCACCTTCGCTCGAGGAGCTTTGTGCTGGCAAGAAGGATATTGTCATTATTAGCTCCGATCATACGCGTCCCGTCCCCTCGCGTGTGACGATGCCTATTCTGCTGCATCACATCCATTCCGCTGCGCCCGAGGCTCGCGTGCGCATTCTGGTTGCTACGGGTATGCACCGTCCGTCGACGCACGAGGAGCTCGTCAACAAGTACGGCGAGGAGATCGTTGCCAACGAGGAAATCGTTATGCACGTCGCGACTGACGACAGCATGATGAAAAAGATCGGCACCCTGCCTTCTGGCGGCGAGTGCATCATCAACAAGATTGCGGCCGATTGCGATCTGCTGCTTGCCGAGGGCTTTATTGAGCCGCACTTCTTTGCTGGCTTCTCTGGCAGCCGCAAGTCCGTGCTGCCCGGCATTGCCAGCTATAAGACCATCATGTACAACCATAACGGTCAGTTTGTGAACGATTCCCATTCGCGTGCCGGCAACCTGTGCCACAACCACGTGAGCGAGGACATGTTTGCCGCTGCCGAGATGGCTCACCTTGCCTTTGTGCTTAACGTGGTGCTCAACGGCAAGCACGAGGTCATCGGCTCCTTTGCCGGCGATATCCACAAGGCGCACGAGGCTGGCTGCGAGTTCGTGAAGAGCCTTGCCGGCGTTGAGCCCGTCGAGTGCGAGATTGCCATTACCACCAACGGCGGCTACCCGCTCGACCAGAACATCTACCAGGCCGTGAAGGGCATGTGCTCTGCCGAGGCCACGCTTCCCGAGGGCGGTGTGATCATCGACGTCGCCGGTTGTGCCGACGGTCACGGCGGCGAGGGCTTCTATCACAACATCGCCGACAACGATCCGGCAGAGTTTGAGCGCGCCTGCATCGACCGTCCTAAGGACGAGACCCTGCCCGACCAGTGGACGAGCCAGATCTTTGCCCGCATCCTGGCGCATCACCCCGTGATCATGGTCACCGACCTGTGCGATCACCAGATGATTAAGGATATGCACATGACGCCGGTCAACACCCTCGAGGAGGCGCTCAAGCTCGCCTTTGAGATGAAGGGTGCCGATGCCAAGGTGGCCGTCATTCCCGATGGCCTGGGCGTTGTTGTCGCTCAGCACTAGCGCGCGGCCTAAACGAATCGTTTATAACCGACAAGAAAGATAAGGTTTTATGCTTACCAAACTCCTCTGCGAATTCGGCGCAACGGCCCTCATGATCATCTTTGGCGTGGGCGTGCACTGCGATACCGTGCTTAAGGGCACCAAGTATCAGGGCTCCGGCCACATGTTTGCCATCACCACTTGGTCTTTTGGCATCTCGGTCTGCCTGTTTGTCTTTGGCGGCGCCGTGTGCATGAACCCCGCCATGGTGCTTGCCCAGTGCATCGTAGGCCTGGTGCCGTGGAGCAGCTGCATTCCCTTCATGATTGCCGATATGCTCGGCGGCTTTGCGGGCGCCGTGATCGCGTGGTTGATGTATGCCGATGAGTTCAAGGCTTCCGATGGCGTCGTCGACCCCATTGCCCAGCGCAACATCTTCTCGACCAACCCCACCACCGAGGGTACGAACTACGCCCGTAACTTCTTCTGCGAGGCTATCTGCACCTTTGTGTTCATCAGCGCCATCCTCGCTGCCGCTAGCCGCGCCGGCGAGAACGTTCTGATGCTCGCCATCTGCGTCGGCCTGATCGTTTGGGCCGTTGGCATGGGCATGGGCGGCATCACCGGCTTCGCCATGAACCAGGCTCGTGACCTTGGTCCTCGCATGGCCTATCAGGTGCTGCCGATCAAGAACAAGGCTGACAACAACTGGAAGTACGGCCTGCTCGTTCCTGGCATCGCTCCGTTTGTCGGTGCCGCTCTGGCTGCACTGTTTGTGCATGGTTTCTTGGGCATGTTCTAGTTCAAGGCTACATAGTTGTCCGCTGGCCGCATGGGGTAACTTCCCAGCGCGTCCTCGGACATGCAAAAAGGCTCGCTGCGCACTTTGTGCGGCGAGCCTTTTTGCGTCCTGCGGAATGCGCTGGGAAGTTACCCCATGCGGCCAGCTGCAGGGTCTTTGCTGCGCCCGAGCAAGCAACCCAACATTTATATCTGAATTTGGATGTGGTGGGCGCTTGGTTGTTGGGGCGTTGAGATGAGGGCGATACTTTGGGAAGGGATGACGCCTTGGGAGGAGGCGTCTATCTGAAGAGGGGTTTTATGGCTGAGAGGTAGTCTTTGGCTACGTCCTCTTTTGGGGCTTGGAAGTTGTGCCAGGCCCACCATTGGACCATTCCTACGAAGCTTGAGGCTATGTGGTGTAGTAGGAAGCTTCGGTCCATGGTGGCGGCGGGGCCGTTTGGGTCGGTAGGGACGGTTTCGGCTGCGCGCGACATGATGGTCTTGCGGAGGCAGTCGGCGAAGACGCGTGAGCCGGCGCCGGCTACGAGGGCTCGAACGCCCTGGCGGCGCTCCCAGAGGTTGTTGAGGATATGCTCGACTTGCACGAGTGGGTCGTCGAGCGGCGTACCATCGTCGTCGAGGGCGTGGGTGCAGATGTCGTTCACGAGCTCGGACAGTAGGTCGTCTTTGCTCTTGAAGAGGCCGTAGAACGTGGCCCGACCCACATGGGCGCGAGCAATGATGTCGCCGACGGTGATCTTGCCGTAGTCCTCCTCGCGAAGGAGCTCGGAAAACGCCGCAACGATGGCGGTACGGCTTTTTGCCTTGCGGGCATCCATGGTTATGCGTCCGCGTCAACGAGCAGGCAGCGGAGCGTACCGGAGCAACCCTCGTAGGGGCGCTTACCGGCGCCGTAGCCGACGGCCTCGATGCGGTAGCGGGCCGGCAGGTGCTCGGACGTGCGCAGCGCGGCGACGATGGCGGCGCCCGTGGGCGTCACGAGCTCGCCGGCGACCGGTGCAGGCGTGAGGGCGATATTGCCCGCCTGACACAGGTTGACGACAGCGGGGACGGGAATGGGCATGAGGCCGTGGGCGCAGCGGATGGTGCCGTGGCCCTCGGAGAGCGACTCGACTACGATGTCCTCAATACCCAGGTCGTCGAGGCAGATGGCGACAGAGCAGACGTCGACGATGGAGTCGACGGCGCCCACCTCGTGGAACATGACGGTGTCGGGCGTTTTGCCGTGAGCCTTTGCCTCGGCAGCGGCGAGTGCGGAAAAAATGGCGAGGGCGCGACGCTTGGCGCCATCGCTTAGCTGTGAACCGTCGATGATGGCGGTGACGTCCGCCAAAGAGCGGTGGTGATGGTGGTGGGCGTGATGATGGCCCTCGTGGCCATGGCCGTGGGCCTCATGCTCATGCGTGTGCTCGTGTTCGTGCTCGTCATGGTCATGATGATGGTGTTCGTGCTCATGTGCGTGCTCGGCAGCTGCTTCGTTGCCGTAGAGCCAGGCCATGTCGTGGTCGTGGTTCTCGAGCTCCTCTGCCAGCTGGACGTCGAAATCGCAGGCGTCGATGCCATGCTTGTTTACGCGCGTTACAGCGATCGAAAAGCCGTCGACCGGCAGCGTGGCGAGCTGTTCGCGCAGGTGCTCCTCGCTGGCGCCCAGGTCGAGCAGGGCCGCGACGGTCATATCGCCGCTGATGCCCGAAGTGCCGTCGATGATAAGCGTGTGCTGATGGTTGGACATGGAATGCTCCTTAACGGGCGCAGGATGTGCCGGCGCTCAGATGATTGATAAGATTTGCCTGGTAGGCGGCACCAAAGCCGTTATCGATATTGACGACCGATACGCCGCTGGCGCAGGAGTTGAGCATGGCGAGCAGCGCGGCTACGCCACCAAAGCTCGCGCCGTAACCCACGCTGGTGGGAACGGCTATGACCGGACAGCTTACCAGACCGCCGATAACGCTCGCCAGGGCGCCCTCCATGCCGGCGATGGCGATGACCACCTGCGCCTGGGCAAGTTCCTCGGCATGCGCGAGCAGGCGGTGCAGGCCTGCGACACCTACGTCGTAGAGGCGGTCGACCTCGTTGCCATAGAATTCGGCCGTCAACGCGGCTTCCTCGGCGACGGGCAGGTCGCTCGTACCGGCGCAGGCGACAACGATGCGTCCGTTGCCGGTAGGGGAGGGCTTGCCGCCCACGAGGGCGAGCTGTGCGTCTGGGACATATCCCAGGTCGATGCCGTTGCCGAGGAGCTTCGAGGCGCGGGCTGCCTTTTCGGCGTCCAGGCGCGTGACCAGGATGCGCACCTGGCCGGCATTGAGTAATGCTTTGATAATGGCGGCAATCTGCTCGGCGGTTTTACCGGCACCGTAGACAACCTCGCCGGCTCCCTGGCGCACCCCGCGCGAAAGATCGAGCTGCGCAAAACCCAAATCGGCGGTCGGAGCCGTCTGGATGCGCGTGAGGGCGTCGGCAGGGGTGACTGATCCGCCGGCAACATCGCTCAGCAGCTGCTCAAGATCTCGCTTATCCATATATGTTCCCTTCGACGGCGCAAAGTCTAGCACTCAAAGGGGATGTTTCCGAACACTAAGACAAAATTGTTCGGAAACTATAGGACAGACTGATTCAATTGTTAAACGGATCGGCTAGTCACGCAGGATGATGTCCATGGCGAGCATCAGGTTGCGCTCGTCGATGGCAAACGGGGCGGCTTCGCGCGTCTTGGGCTTGGCGCAAAACGCGATGCCCGTGCCCGCGGCCTGGATCATGGGGATGTCGTTGGCGCCGTCGCCGATCGCGACGGTGTGGGCCATGTCGACACCGCACTCAACTGCCCAATCCAGCAGCTGAATGAGCTTGGATTCCTTGGTCACAATGTCTGCCGCCAGCTTACCCGTGAGCTTGCCGTCCACGACTTCCAGACGGTTGGCCAGGCAAAAATCGATGCCCGCGGCGGCTGCGATCTTGTCAGCGACCTCGTGGAAGCCGCCGCTTACCACGCCGACCTTCCAGCCCTTGCTGTGTGCCGAGCGCACAAGCTCTAACGCGCCGGGGGT
>USKV01000014.1 GCA_900555355.1 uncultured Collinsella sp. | reverse complement strand
ACGAGGTATTCCTTGAGCAGGCGCTCGAGCTTTTCGGAAACATTCGCCAGCAGGTCCATGTCTGCGGCAAGGATGGCATCTGCGAGCGGATCGCCATCGACGGCACGAACGAACTCGACAAACCCCATGGGGCGCATGGTAAGCTGGTCGATCTTGCCGACGGGGAACGACTCGTTTTCGCGTCGGAGCGCGAGCCCCATATAGGAGCCGGCTGCCATGATATGGTATTCCGGCGCCAGCTCGTTGAAGTATTTGAGCGAGGTGATGCCACGCGGTGCCTCTTGGATTTCGTCGAAGATGATGAGCGTGTCTGTCGGCGTTATGGTCTGGCCGCGCAGGAGCTCTATCTGGGAGATGATGCGTTTGGGGTCAAGGCTTCCGTCGAACAGCGAACGTGCGCCCGGTTCGAGCATAAAGTCAAAACGGATGACGTTTTGATACTGCTGGCCTGCGAATTCGTTGAGAAGCCAGGTTTTTCCCGTCTGGCGGGCCCCCTTAAGCAGGAGGGGCTTGCGGTTTGCCCTAGATTTCCAAGCGATGAGTTCGTCCATTAGCTGTCGCTGCATACTGCCTCCTAACGATCATGGTTAGTATAAGACCGTTTCGGTCTTTCCATCGAAAAATGTGGGAGTAAACCACGTTTTTCCATCGAATAATGTGTGAGGCAACCACGTTTTTCCATCGAATAATGTGGGAGTTTAGGTTGGCACCTGGGGACGTTCCTTCTCTGCCGGCAGTTTGGAACACTCCTTGTTTTGGTGCAAATTAGTTACCCTTGCATCAGAAAACGGCGCCCGTCGGCGATGTTGCCGGCGGGCGCCGCTGTCGTGTAGGCGCTATTTGTTAAGTGCGTGCGTTCGAGCTCGCGTGCTACAGCGAGTCGATAAAGCGCTGCTGGGCGGCGCGGCCGGCTTCGTCCCACTTGAAGACGCCGGCGTTGTCGAGCACGTGGCCAAACACCACGCCCACCTCCTCGTGCAGGATATCGATGGCGTTATCCGCCGTAAGCTCGTCGGAACGGCGGACATAGACATCCTCGGCCCACGCGGCATGGTTGCGGCAAAGATCATCGCCCTCGAGCGCGCCGGCAAGGTCGTAGCTGGCATCCGCCTTGGCCGCCAGCAGGTGCTCGCGGACAGCGCCGAGCTCGGGAACCAAGCGCGGCGGCAAAATGGCCAGGCCCATGACCTCGATCAGGCCGATGTTCTCCTTTTTAATGTGGTGGTACTCAGCATGCGGGTGGAATACGCCCAGCGGATGCTCGTCGGTCGTGATGTTGCAGCGAAGCGCCAGGTAGGCCTCGTAGATTTCGCCGCCGGCATTGCCGCGGGAGTCGACGCGGCGGATGACGGGCGTCACGGTGTTGTGCGCTACGCCGTCGGCCGTGTGCGCGACGACGCCAACCGACTCATCGGTCCACTCGCGCCAGGCGAGGATAATCTTCTCGGCGGCGTCGAGCAGCTGGGCGCGGTCGTGCGAGCGCAGCCGCAGCACCGAAAGCGGCCACTGCAACACGGTACCGCTGACCTGGTCAAAGCCGGGCACGTTAAACTGCGAGACTTCGGTGGCATGCATCATGGGGAACTCGTGCGCGCCGCCCTGGAAGTGGTCGTGCGACAGAATCGAGCCGCCCACGATGGGCAGGTCGGCGTTGGAGCCAATAAAGTAGTGCGGGAACAGGTCGACAAAGTCGAGCAGGCAGGTCAGCCCCTTGCGGTCGACGTGCATCGGACGATGCTCGGAGCTCATAGCAATGCAGTGCTCGTTAAAGTACGCGTACGGGCTGTACTGGAAGCCCCAGCGCTCGCCATTAAGCTGAATGGGAATAACGCGTAGGTTCTGACGGGCGGGATGGGTGCCGCCGTCGGCTGCGGCGGAGCGTCCAGGGTAGCCCTCGTTTTCGATGCAGAGTTGGCAGGCGGGATACTTCTCGCCCGTGTTCTTGGCTGCACCTGCCGCGGCGATATCGCGCGGGTCCTTTTCGGGCTTTGACAGGTTGATGGTGATCTCCAGGTCACCCCAGTTGGTGGAAGTGCTCCATTTGATGTTGCGCGCGATGGCGGCACGGCGCACGTAGCCGGCGTCGCAGCACAGGCCGTAGAACCAGTCGGTCGCGGCGCGGGGCTCGTTGACGCCCATGCGGCCGTTGAATTCCTCGTTTACAACCGAAGGTCTCGGCATCAGCGCGCCCATGATGCGCATGGCGATGCGGTCGCGGCCCGATGCCGTGTCCTCGGCGGCACCGCTGACAACGGCGACCTCGGAAAGCGCGGCAAGCGTGCCCTCCAGGTCAAAATTGGGGAGCGTATCGGGGTGCAAGAGCGAGAGCTTCTCGTTCTGCAGCGCCCAGGTCATGTTGAGCGCGGGGCCCGTGGCGCCTATGCACTCCAGAATGGTGTTGTATGCCCAGATGCGATCGTCCTGACCGATCATCGATCGGTGGATAGCGTATTCGATCAGGTTCTGCGCGGCCTCGCGCACGTCAGTCATTACAGCCATGCCGCGTAAGCCCCCTTGTCAGAGATGGCGTAGTGACGGGCAGAGCCCTTGCCCAGCCAGCCGTTCATCTTGGTAATGAAGGTGTCGACCAGATCGAGCGGCACAAAGGCCTGGATGGTGCCACCAAAGCCGCCGCCGTGGATGCGGACGGCGCCGCGGCCGTCAAGCACATGCTCGGCAAGAGCAAGTGCGTACATGGAAGGCTGCTCGGCACCCAGTTTGGCAACAACATTCTGCAGGTACATGGCGGAGCTGGCGCCGGACTCGCGCGTCAGGACCAGGAACTGGTCAATGTCGCCGGCGTTCAGGGCCGCCCAGCGCTTATCGACCAGGCCGTTCTCGTACCAGTAGTGAACGGCGCGCAGGCAGGCACGGTCGCCCAGCTTGGCGCGTAGCTCGGGGAGCTTGGCGTCAAAGTCCGCCACGTTTACCTCGCACAGGCGTGCCTTGCCAAACTCGGCAGCGACGTCCTGCATCTCGCGCGGAACGGCGGCGTAGTCGTCGGTAGCTGCCACATGGTCGGCGCCAACCTTAACGAGCACGAGCGCATAACCGTGATCCTCAAAATTGAGCTCGAGCTTCTGGGTTTTAGGCTGAGCCTGGTCCTCAAAGTCCATGTAGGCGAGGCCGCCCAGGCACACAGCGGCCTGGTCCATCAGACCGCAGGGCTTGCCGTAATAGTTGTTCTCGGTGCGCTGGCTCATCTGGGCGAGGGCGACGGGCTCGATGGCGGGCGCGCCCCAGAGCGTCTCCATGGCACGACCGTACGCGGCCTCGACGGCGGCGGAGCTCGAAAGTCCGCCACCCGAGGGAACGGAGCAGGTAAAGGCGAAGTCGAAGCCCTTGGGCTCAACACCAAGTGCTACGACCTCGTGGGCCATACCGCGCACGAGGCTTGCGGACGTGCCCTTCTCGGACTCCTGAACGTCTAGCGTGTCGAGCGCGATCTCAAACGTGGGATAGCCCTCGTCGGCAACGCGAACCTTGTTGGTGTCGGTCGCTACGGCAATGCCGTCAACGGCGACATCGAGCGAGCCGGCGATAACGTGGCCGCCCTCGTGATCGGTGTGATTGCCGCTGATCTCGGAACGCCCGGGCGCGTGCACGTAGAGCACCTGGCGGTCGCCGATGGGGCCAAACTCCTCCTCAAATAGCTTGGTGAGCGTGGCGAGTGTCTTTTCGTCGGGGGCGGTCATATGGGTCCTTTCCTTGACGCCGGAGAGATTGGTCCGTGTCATTATGAGTACGTTAACAATTTTGAGCACCACAAACCAGACGTCGCGGCGCCGCACGTTAATGGGTATGTTAACGTACTCATAACACAACGCATATCTATTTTTGAGAATCTGGTAATCGGTAGATTTTCGGCCGTGAACGGTGTGGCCGTATGGACATATGGAGCAAAAGAACCGCTGATAGAAAAAGTAGAGTACGTTAACATGCGTCCGACGATAGCGGACTTCGGCGCGGGGTGTGTTTCTGCCCGGGCCGACATTCGCACTATTCAGATCCTGCGAGAGCGAAGGTGATTTTGTGGCAAGGCGCCCTTCCAACGATACGGGTACGCGTCCGGTATCCATGGCCGACGTTGCCCGCGCTGCCGGTGTTTCGCAACAGACGGTTTCGCGCGTTGCCAACGGATTGCCCAACGTTAACGAACAGACGCGCCAGCGCGTGCAGGCCGCTATGCAAGAGCTCGGCTTTCGTCCGAGTTATGCCGGTCGCTCGCTGCGCGACGGCCGTTACCATTCGGTCGGCCTGTGCGTCAACGATGTCACCAAGTTTGGCAACCTCTCAATGATCGACGGCATCGCCAGCGCTGCTCGCGAGCATAATTGCGCCATCACGCTGGTCGAGATGTCCAAGACCGAGGAATTCTCTCTTGCCGAGGCAACACGTCGTATGGCCGCGCTGCCCGTGGACGGCATCATTATCGGCATGAGCCGTATGGCTCCCGATTTTGAGACGTTCGATCCGTTGCCGGGTATTGGCACGGTCATCGTTACCATGTATGCGCACCCGCGGGTGACTACGGTTGACTCCGATCATTACGGCTGCTCGCTCTTGCTTATGGATCACCTGTTTGAGCTGGGGCACGAGCAGATTCGCTATATTGGCGGCCCGTCGTTCTCGGTCGACGAACAATTTCGTCGCGCCGGTTGGCAGGATGCACTCGAGCGTAAACACATCGAGCCGGTAGAGCCGCTTGAGGGCGACTGGTCTGCCAACAGCGGTTACGAGGCCGGTAGGTACCTGGCCGAACACGATCGCACCATGACGGCGATCTATGCGGCAAACGATCAGATGGCAAATGGCGTCATTGCAGCGCTGCGCGATAGCGGCTTGCGCGTGCCCGAGGACGTGAGCGTGGTGGGCGTCGATGACTCGCTCGACGACTTTGTCGCGCATAACGAGCTCACGACCGTTCGATTCGATTTGCATCAGCGTGGGCGCGAGGTATTCGAGCACGCGGTTCCCAAGGCGGGGGCAACGGACAAAACCGTCGCCATTCGCATCCCCGGTCAGCTCATCGTTCGACATAGCACGGCAGAGCCTCGCGCATAGTTTTTGCAGGTCAAAAGCGGTATATTCCGCATCAATAACAATCGATAAGGATGCCGGTAGATAGCCGTGGCTATGAAGGCGAGTGTTATGATAGACGGGTTCTTTTGTCTATCTAGGAGGCTTTGCCTGATGGAGATCACCAAGGATATCCGCTACATCGGTGTCGACGATCACGACATTGACCTGTTCGAGGGCCAGTACGATGTGTCCGAGAACGGTATGGCATACAACAGCTACGTTATCTTGGGCGAAAAGATCGCTGTCGCCGATTCAGTCGACGGCGGTTTTGTTGACGAGTGGCTCGGCAACCTCGAGGCCGTGCTCGATGGCCGTACGCCCGACTACCTGGTCGTCCATCACATGGAGCCCGATCACTCCGCCGGTATCGCTGCCTTTATGGAGCGCTATCCCCAGGCACAGATTGTGGCCAGCATGGGCGCCTTCCGCATGATGGTCAACTACTTTGGCACCGATTTCCCCGAGCGCAAAATGGTCGTCAAAGAGGGCGATGTGCTCGATCTGGGCGGCCACAGCCTGACCTTTATCGGCGCCCCCAACGTTCACTGGCCCGAGGTGATTTTCTCCTACGAGTCCACCGACAAGGTGCTCTTTAGTGCCGACGGCTTTGGCAAGTTTGGCGCCAACGACATCGAGGATCCCGAGGGCTGGGCTTGCGAGGCTCGCCGCTACTACTTTGGCATCGTCGGTAAGTTCGGCAAGTTCGTGCAGGCCGTTCTCAAGAAGGCCGCCGACCTGGACATTCAGATCATCTGCCCGCTCCACGGCCCCGTGCTGACCGAGAACCTGGGCTACTACCTCGACACCTATAACACCTGGTCGAGCTATCAGCCCGAGGACGAGGGCATCACGATCGCCTATGCGAGCGTGTATGGCCATCTGAAGGCTGCCGTCGAGGAGCTCGCATCTGCGCTCGAGGCTCGCGGCCAGAAGGTCTCCGTCTTTGACCTGGCTCGCGACGACATGGCCGAGGCCGTTGAGGATGCGTTCCGCTACGACCGTCTGGTGCTCGCCTCCATTACCTATCAGGGCGAGATCTTCCCGTGCATGAGCACCTTTATCCACACGCTCGCCGAGCATGCCTACCAGAACCGCACCGTGGCGCTTGTCGAGTCCGGTTCCTGGGCGCCCGCAGCTGCCAAGGTTATGACCAAGGAGCTCGAGGGCATGAAGGACATCACCCTGACGCAGAACAAGGTGACTGTGCTGGGCTCGCTCAACGACGCCTCGCGCGCTCAGATCGAGGCCCTCGCCGACGAGCTCTCCAAGTAGCGACACGTTCACTTTTGGCGCTCAACTATCACAACCACCACAAAGGGGGCAGGCACCTTTGTGGTGGTTTTTGTTTAAGCGCCGGCGATGATGAGGGCTGGACGTGCGCTGTCGGTGGCCTTGGCGATTGAGGTGGCGACGGCATGATCGGGGTCACGGTCCATCACGATGGCGTCGACATCGGTCAGCTCGGCAAAACGGTACATGCCGCGTCCGTTGACCTTGCTGGCGTCCATGAGGGCGACGCTTTGATGGGCCGCGGCGATCATAGCCGTTTTGGTCTCGGCCATCTGGGGAAAGTCGGTCGTAAAGCCGCAGCTGGAGACAAAGGCGCCGGGGCACATGACGGCCAGATCGGCATGGACCATTTGGAGCGCCTGCATAGTGAGCGGTCCGTACAAATAACGATGGCCTTTGCGAAGCGCCCCGCCCAGCATGACGACATCGACCGAGGGCATGCTCTCGTCGATGTAATCGGCAATGGTAATGTCTGCCGCGATGACGGTGATGCCGTCGCGCTGGTCGAGGAGCCGGACGAACTCGAGCGCCGTGGTGCCCGAGTCGACGAGCAGCGTGTCGCCGTCATTGACGAGCTCGATGGCGCTTTGCGCGATGGCCTGCTTGGCAGCGACGTTGACATTGATGCGGCGATCCTGCGTGGAGACGGTCAGGCGTTTGTGGAGCGAGACGGCACCGCCGTGTGTGCGGCGCAGCTTGCCTGCTTCGGCGAGCGCGTCCAGGTCGGCGCGGGCGGTGACGGAGGACACGCCAAAGGTCTGGGCGATTTCTGCTACCTGCACCGAGGCATTATGCTCGAGCATTTCCATGATGGCGGCACGACGCTCATCGGCGAAGGCTCGGGTTGTTGCGTGGGCCATAGCTGCTCCATTCTCGGCAAAATTTGCAGGAATTGTGTTGACTCTATTTTCGTTCATTTTCTTTTTGAGTAAGAAAACACCTTTCGATTACTTATCTTTTCTATAAAAGAAAGACGCTGAACGCCTAAAATTCAATATCGAACATGTCCACTCTGCTCAAATTCCTTCCGTTTACTTTTCAAAAACGACTGTATTGACCTGCATGGGCTCAATATCTCGCGCGTGTAAAGCCGCTGAATTTCATACAATGAGCGCAGTAAAACGCAAGGTAAAACGCCTTGTGAACAACTACGCCCGATGTCCAGATGCGGGCGAGGGAGAGGAGCAAACGCTCATGGCACTTGTTACCACCGAAAAGATGCTCAAGGACGCTCAGGCCGGCCACTACGCCGTCGGCGCGTTCAACGTCGAGAACCTCGAGTTTGTTATGGCCGTTCTGGCCGCTGCCGAGGAGACCAAGTCCCCCGTCATCATGCAGACCACCCCGGGCACCATCAAGACCGCTGGTCTGGACTACTTCTACGGCATGGTCAAGGCTGCCGCCGAGCGCGCTTCCGTGCCCGTCGCTCTGCACCTCGATCACGGCGATGGCTATGACCGCTGCATGCAGGCTTTCCGCACGGGCTACACCTCTGTCATGATCGACGGCTCGCACGAGTCCTTCGAGGACAACATCGCTCTGACCAAGTCCGTCGCCGATGCTGGCCGCGCCATGGGCGTGCCCGTCGAGGCTGAGCTTGGTAAGGTTGGCGGCAAGGAGGACGACGGTCCCGCGGTTGAGGGCGAGAGCCCCTACACCGATCCGGCCGAGGCCAAGGAGTTCGTCGAGCGCACTGGCTGCACCTCGCTGGCTATTGGCGTTGGCACCAGCCACGGTGTGTACACGAGCGATCCGCACATCGAGCAGTCCGTGGTCAAGGCCATCCGCGACGCCGTCGACGTGCCGCTGGTTCTGCACGGCACCTCCGGTGTGCCCGATGAGCAGGTTGCCGAGGCCGTGAAGAACGGTATCTGCAAGGTCAACTACGCCACCGAGCTGCGTCAGGCCTACACCAAGGGCTTCATGGCCTACATGGCCGAGAACCCCGCCTGCTTCGACCCCAAGAAGCCGGCCAAGGAGGGCATGCGTGAGATCACCGAGCTGGTTAAGATCCGCATGACCAACCTCAACTCTGTGGGCAAAGCAGAGTAACAGCAAGGGTACTCCGACTCGCTATATATCCCGGGGAGGGACGAGGGCTTAGTTCCCCAATCGTCCTCGGGCATGCAAAAAGCCTCGCTGCGCACTTCGTGCGGCGAGGCTTTTTGCCCCCTGCGGAAAGATTGGTGAACTAAGCCCTCGTCCCTCCCAGGTTGACCTACTCGAGGTCGTCGCCCTTGTGGCGTTAGGGCGGAAAATAATAAGAAGCCTTCGCGCTGCGGAATGATTTTGGAAACTAAGTACGGGGACCCGCCCAAGCCGTCCTGCTCGATCGCCCTTGTGGCGTTGGGGCGGAAAGTATGGGGCGTTAGGGCTTCTTTGCTGATGGGGGATTAGTATGCCCGGGCTTGGTTGGGGAATGCCTGGTCTAGTGAGGCTTGGAGTTTTTCGAAGGATGTCTGCAGGTTGAGGTGTTGGTCTGCAGAGCGTTTTGCTTCTGTGGTGGGGGAGTCGAGGAGGCCGTCTCTCTGTGTCGGGGGGAAGGAGAAAAGGTTTGCATGATTTAGGGATGGCTGCTGTGCTGCGTCGTTGGAAGAATGCATGCTTATGCGGCCTCCTCGATGTCCACCAAAAGGTTGCGCACGGGGTGTGCTGCTAGGTCCCGTGCGTTGGCAGTATTATGCCGCGGCTGTCGCAAAGAAGCGCTAAAGAAAGGCTTAACCTGGTTTGATGTTACGATGAAACCGCAGGTCAAAGCCATCGAGTAACACTCTTGAAAGGTTTTGAGCTTAAGGGCTTTCTAAGGTTTGTGGTGCGGATGTGGCGCGGACGTGCGGGGCGTGTGGACGGCTCGCTCCTAGCGCTGCGGCTCTGCAGTGCGCACCTGCTCGATGACCTTTTCCATCGTGGCGTCGATGCGGTCTTTCTTGAGCTCACATTCCCAGATGGTTATGGGTGTCCAGCCCATTTGAGTGAGTGCTGCCACGGCAGCGCGGTCGCGCTCGACGTTGCGACGGAACTTTGCCTCCCAAAACTCAACGTTGCGCTTGGGCTGGCTAGGGTTGCACTTGGGGCAGCGGTGCCAAAAGCAGCCGTTGACGAAGATGGCGATCTTGCGCCCGGGGAAGGCGATGTCGGGTTTTCCGGGCACCTTCCATTCCAGACGGTATCCCGTAAGGCCTGCGGCGCGCAGGCGCTGGCGAACGAGCAGCTCGGGCTTGGTGTTCGCACGCTTGTTGCCCTTCATGGACTTTTTGATGGCGGCGCGACGGCGCACGAGCTCACGCTCGTCAGCGGAAAGGTCCGAGGTGTCGATGCCGTCCAGCAGGCCGGGCTTGGGGCGCTTTTTGCTGCGGCGCTTGGCTTTGCGCTTGGGTTTGGTAACGGGCTCGTCGGCTGTGGTGGACTCGGTGTCGTTGGCGCCGTTAGCCTCAAGCCGATCTTCCTTCAACTCAATCAGCGCATCGATAAGTCCCTTGTCGGCGGGCATCCATTCCACCGTGGCAAGCGAGGTGCGCGGAATCCAGCGGATATCGAGCTGGCGGTCGTGCTTCTGGGGCTCGCCAGACTCTTTAGCCAGCGAGCAGTAGTAGCACTCCATGGAGAGATGAAAATCGGGGTAGTCATACTCAACGGTATAGAAATCACACAGGTTGGTGACTTTGACCTGCAGCTCTTCCATAAGTTCGCGTCGCACGGCGTCCTCGGGCGTCTCGCCGCGCATGAGCTTGCCGCCGGGGAACTCCCAAAGTCCCTGCATGTCGCCGTAGCCGCGCTGCACGGCAAGCAGCTCGTCAGATCCTTCCTTGCGAATGATCCCAGCGGCAACATGAACAGTCTTCAACAGGAGTCCTCCCTCAACATCAAAACATAACAGGGTGGCTACCCGTACCTTACACAACGGTAAGGCAAGCGTAAGCCATATCGATGGTAGCCGACTCGTCTTCTTGCGACTATAGATGCCGTAGACTAATCGCAAGAAAGGACTCGGTATGCAAACCACGCACATGGCGACCCCGGTACTGGAGGTCGCGCATCTCGAAAAGGTATATGGAGCGCTGGGCAACGTGACCCGTGCGCTCAACGACGTCAGCTTTACCGTCAACCGCGGTGAGTTCGTGGGCATCATGGGCGCTTCGGGCTCGGGCAAGTCGACGTTGCTCAACTGTGTGTCGACCATCGATAGCGCCACGAGCGGCACGATCCGCATTAACGGTCAGGACGTGACGCGCATGAAGCAGGCCAAGCTCTCGCAGTTCCGCCGCGAGGAGCTCGGCTTTATCTTCCAGGACTCCAACCTGCTCGATACGCTCACGGCACGCGAGAACATCGCCCTGCCGCTCACCATCGCCCGTACAAACTCGGCAGAGATCTCGACCCGCGTGCAGGATGTGGCAGCACGCCTGTCCATCAGTCAGGTGCTCGACAAGTATCCCTACCAGATGTCCGGCGGTCAGCAGCAGCGCGTTGCCGCGGCTCGCGCGCTCGTCACCGACCCCACCATGATCATGGCCGACGAGCCCACCGGCGCCCTCGATTCCAAGAGCGCTCGCCTGCTGCTCGAGAGCCTAGAGGCCCTTAACCGCCGCCTACGTGCCACCGTGCTCATGGTCACGCACGACAGCTTTGCCGCCAGTTACACGAGCCGTGTGCTGTTTATTCGCGACGGCAAGATCTTCACCGAGCTGCGCCGCGGCGACACCGACCGCCGAGAGTTCTTCGACCGCATTATGGAGGTCGTTGCCATGATGGGCGGTGAGGGCTCCGATGCTCTGTAAACTCGCTTGGGGCAACGTCCGCCGCGCCGGCCGCGACTACCTCGTCTACCTTTTGACGCTCACCCTGGGCGTCACGGTCTTCTATGCCTTTAACACCATCTCGATGCAGGTCGACATCGCCGGCATCGATGAAAAGGGCTTGGCACAGGTTATGGGCAGCATGCTCGGCGACCTGACGTACTTTTTGGCCGGTGTCATGGCCTTTTTGATGGTGTATGCCAATAACTTCATCATGAAACGCCGCAAGAAGGAGTTTGGCCTGTACCAGGTGCTCGGCATGGGGCGCGGGCGCGTCGCCACGATCATGGCGCTCGAGACGGTGATTGTCTCGGTCGGCGCCTTTGTCGCCGGCATTGTGCTGGGTGTGGGACTCTCCCAGCTCATGACGTTCTTTACGGCCTCGCTCTTTAAGACACAGATCGCCAATTTCCACTTCTTTTTCTCGGTGCATGCGTTCAGCCTGACCCTTGCCTGCATGCTCGTGATGTTTGTGCTCACGCTACTGCTGAACCTTCGCGCCGTGCGTCGTACCAAACTCATCGAGCTTATGGGTGCCGAGCGTCGCAACGAGAGCATCAAGACACGCAACCCCTGGATTGCGATTGCCATTTTTGCCGTGGGCGTGGTGCTTGTGGGCGTGGCCTATTACCGTCTGCTACGTGATGGGTTCCCGCTAACCGCGACGGACAGCAAGCTGCAAGAGGCCATGAACCAGTTTGGTATTACGACCGCTATGGTTACCGTGGGCACTTTTGCCCTGTTCTGGGGACTCTCGGGCATGCTCATTAAGCTGCTGCAGAGCCTGCGCAGCGTGTATTGGCGCGGCCTCAATATGTTTACCGTGCGCCAGCTTGCGGCCAAGGTCAACACGGTGTGCTTTTCGATGGGCGTCATCGCGATGCTCCTGTTTTTGGCCATCACCTCGGTGACGTGCGGTATGTCGATTGCCAACGTGATGAACGAGAATCTGGAGCGCTATAATCCGGCCGACATGTCGCAGACGTATGTCTATTACACGCCCGATACGCTCGACTTCTACAAAGAGTCTTTCAATCCGTCTGAGGCCGATCGAATGGTGCTGGCCGATAGTACGGTCGATTTGTACTCCGCATGGCACGGCGATCGTGTCGACCCCGATAACGTTGCAGACGGTATTAAAGGCAAGTCGGCGGACAACAACGACGAGACCGGCAAGAAGGTCAATATCGCCGATGTTGCCGGTGAGCATGTGCAGATCGATTCGTATCTGAGTTACCCGCTTGGCGGCTCGGATCCTTCGGTGACCCCAAGTGAGATGTGCAAGACCATGGGCGAAAAGCTTCCCAAGGCGTTCGGGGGTAGCAATGCCGACATGACAGGCCTGTCTGTGACGCCGGCAAGTCAGTACAACAAACTGCGCCAGATGATGGGCAAGGAGCCGGTGCACATCGGTCACGACCAGTATCTGCTCACGTGTGATATGGGCGGCGAGCTGGTCGACCTGTACACCAAGTATATGGCTGGCGGCCATGCCCTTACCTTGGGCGGGCATACGCTCAAGCCCGCAACCGATAAGTCGGACGAAGATACGGCGGCCATCGCCAACTCGGCGATGGACAGTAATGGGGGTACCGTCGTCGTTGCCGACGAACTGTTGTCCCAACTTAATCTGCAGCCGTATTCCAGTAGCCTGCTCGTTAACTACAAACAGGGGATGGATACGACCGAGGCAGACGAGAGCATTAAATACACTGTGCTCGACAATCTGCTCGTTGACGGCAAGGAGCCGGGGTCGTGGGGAACCTTCATCACACGCTCCGAGATGTACGCGCAAGCAGCGCAAATGAACGGTCTTATTAGCTACCTAGCCATCTACATCGGCTTTGTATTGGTCGTTGCATGCGCGGCGATTCTGTCGATCCAGCAACTCTCCAACGTGGCCGACGGCAGCCGCAGCTATCGTGTGCTGGCACAGATCGGCTGTGAGGACCGCCAGATTCGTCATTCGGTGATGGCGCAGCAAGCGGTATTCTTCCTGTTCCCGCTGGCAGTGGGCCTGGCGCACTCCTTTGTGGCACTTAAGGTGATCATCGAGCTGGTGAGCATTTTCGGAAATATGAGCATCGGCGGCACCGTGAGCCTCACCTGTGCAATCTTCCTGGCAGCATACGGTGGCTACTTCCTGGTGACCTACCTTATGAGCACCGGCATGGTGCGAGCCGCCATCGCCACCCGCTACAGCGAGTAACAAGCGGGCAAAATCGTCGCAAAATCAGAGGCGTATGACCGCCGCGAAGGGACCAGGGGCCCTTTCGCGGCGGTTTTTGCCAATCTGGTGCGTCTCAGATACAAGTGAGTAGACTTTTTTGAACCTGCCGAGCACATCGCGACAAATGCTCAATAAAACCGCAGGTCAGAGCTATGTCGTTTTGGGGCGTGCTCGGCCTTCTGCAAAAAGCCTACTCACTTGGTTTTTCTGCTAGAAGACCGCCACGAGGGAAGGCAACTCCCTTACGGCGGTTTGGACGTTTGCCCAGATAGTCGTTGGGGACGTTCTTAAACGACTAGTCA
>USKV01000013.1 GCA_900555355.1 uncultured Collinsella sp. | reverse complement strand
ACCGTAAATTTTAGCACAGATCGGAGATCTCGTAAATGAGTTGTTCGGATTCCTCCCAGCCCAGGCACGGGTCGGTGATGGACTTGCCAAAGACGCCGCCGTCGACCGGCTGGTTGCCGTCTTCCAAGTAGGACTCGATCATAAAGCCCTTGACCAGCTTGGAGATGGACTCGTTGCGGCGGCAGCTGTCGAGCACCTCCTTGCAAATGCGATACTGCTCCAGCGGACGCTTGCCCGAGTTGTCGTGGTTGCAGTCGATGACCGCTGCCGGATTGGCATAGCCGGCATGCTCGGTATAGCGTTCGGCCAGGCGTTCCAGGTGTTCGTAGTGGTAGTTGGGGTAGGTGCGCCCATCGAGACCGATGTAGCCACGCATAACGGCGTGTGCGAGCGGGTTGCCGTCGCACTCGACCTCCCAGTTGCGGAAGATGAAGCTCTGGTGCGCCTGCGCGGCGTAAATGGAGTTGAGCATAACGGTGGTAGAGCCGGCAGTGGGATTCTTCATGCCGACGGGTACCGAAATGCCGCTCGACACCAGGCGATGCTCCTGGTTCTCGACCGAGCGTGCGCCCACGGCAACATAGCTCAGCAGGTCAACGAGGTACTGGTAGTTGGACGGATAGAGCATCTCGTCGGCGGTGAAGAAGCCCGTTTCCTCAATAACGCGCAGGTGCATGTGGCGGATGGCCTTGACGCCCTCGAGCAGGTCGTCGGGAGCCTCGGGGTTGGGGTTGTGCAGCAGGCCCTTGTAGCCGGTGCCCTTGGTGCGCGGCTTGTTGGTGTAGACGCGCGGAATGATGATGAGCTTGTCCTTGACCTCCTCGGCGGTCTTGGCCAGTCGGTTCATGTACTCAAGCACCGAATCTTCGCGGTCGGCAGAGCACGGGCCGATGATGAGCACCTTACGTGCGTCCTCGCCGGTAAAGACTTTGGCGACCTCGGCGTCAAATGCCTGCTTTTTGGCGGTAAGTTCGGCAGAAAGCGGCATTTCCTCGCGGATCTCCATGGGGATCGGCAGCCTGCGTTTGAATTCCATGGCCATAGGGGTCTCCTCAATCTATAGAAAGAGCAAAAAGCGTATTGTCGAATGCTCGGCATTATCCGCTGTCGCACGCTAAAGTGCAAGCCCTTGTCACCCCGAAACCTACCAAAAAGAGACAGGTTTATTTTGGCAGGTTTTATCTGGGTAAACGTTGGCGCTCACCAGGATGGGATGACGCCGTGAGGGACCCTAAGCCTGCCGCCGATTCCCCGGGGAGTACCCAGTGGGCAAAAAATGCCAAATATGAGTACTGTTGCCAACCTAGTAACATATCCGTCTAGCGAGATAATAGACAAAGTGATAAATATGTTCATTAACGTTAGCAGACAGAAGTCTGCTAACGGGCGTTTTGATTAATTCAAAGGCGTATAGAGGCCGCAAGGAGGTCGTTTGAGGCGGTTTTGGCTGTTACCAAAAAGGTAACAGTACTCATATTTGCCATTTTTTGCCCACAGGGTCTGGAAAGCGCCGTCAATGAGGTCTCAGGGAAGGCGTTTCGAGGGCTGCAAAACAAAAACGGGGACGCAGATTGCCTGCGTCCCCGTTCTCGGGCGTTATTCGTTCACTGCGGCAGAATTTACGCTGCCTCGTCGAACTGCGAATTGTACAGGTCGGCGTAGAAGCCGCCCTGGGCGAGCAGCTCGTCGTGCGTGCCCTTCTCGACGATGTCGCCGTCGCGAATCACCAAGATCACGTCGGCGTTGCGGATCGTGGACAGGCGGTGCGCGATGACAAAGCTGGTACGGCCTTGCATCAGCGCATCCATGGCGCGCTGAATGAGTTCCTCGGTACGGGTATCGACGTTGGAAGTCGCCTCGTCCAGAATCAGCGCCGGGCGGTCGGCCAAAATGGCACGGGCGATGGTCACGAGCTGGCGCTGGCCCTGCGACAGATTGGTGCCTTCCTCGTTGATCATAAAGTCGTAGCCGCCGGCGAGCGTATGGATAAAGTGATCGCAGCGTGCGGCGCGTGCGGCGGCTTCGACCTCGGCATCGCTTGCATCGGGGCGTCCGTAGCGGATGTTCTCGCGGATCGTGCCGTTAAACAGCCAGGTATCCTGCAGCACCATGGCAAACTCGCCGCGAAGTGCCGCGCGGTCCCAGTCGCGCACGTCGATGCCCTCGACGCGCAGCGAGCCGCCGTCCACATCGTAAAAGCGCTGCAGCAGCTTAATGAGCGTGGTCTTGCCAGCGCCGGTGGGACCGACGATGGCGATTGTCTGGCCGGGCTGCGCCTCGCAGCTAAAGTCGTGGATGATGGTCTTGTCGGGCGTGTAGCCAAACTTGACGTGGTCGAACTCCACATGGCCGGGGCGCTTTTCGGGAATCTGCGCGTCGGCCTTCTGCTCCTCCTCGGGCGCGGCTAGGAACTCAAAGACGCGCTCGGTGGCGGCGGCCATCGACTGCATCGTGTTGCTCACGTTGCCCAGTTGCTGCACGGGTTGCGTAAAGTTGCGAACGTACTGGATAAAGCTCTGGATGTCGCCGGGCGTGGCATTGCCGGTCAGCGCGAGCTGCGCGCCCACCACGACGACGCCCACGTAGCCCATGTTGCCCACCAGACTCATAAGCGGCATCATCAGGCCCGACAGGAACTGCGAACGCCAGCCACTAATAAAGAGGCGGTCGTTTTGGCGGTCGAATTCCTCGATCGAGGCCTCGGCGCGGTCGAACACCTGAATAACGTTCTGGCCGGCAAAATCCTCCTCGATAATGCCGTTGACGGCGCCCAGAACCTGCTGCTGCTCGCGGAAGTACGGCTGCGAGAAGTGAATCATCACGGTCAGGATAATCGCAGCGGCCGGCAGCGTGAGCACGGTGACGCCGGTGAGCGGCAGGCTGATCGACAGCATCATGACGAGCACGCCGATAATCTGCGTCACCGACGTGATGAGCTGGGTCACGCTCTGGTTGAGCGACTGGCCGAGCGTATCGACGTCGTTGGTGATGCGACTGAGCACGTCGCCCTTGCTGTGTCCGTTAAAGTAGCTCATCGGCACGACGGCAATCTTGGCGGCGATCTCCTTGCGCATTCGGTAGCAGATCTTTTGCGTGACGCCGGTCATGAGCCAGCCCTGGATTAGACTGCAGATAGAGCTCGCCAGATACAGGCAGAGCAAAAAGCCGAGCGTCTTGGCGATCCAGTTAAAGTCGACATCGCCGGTGCCGTTGACCTTGGCAACCAGGCCCTCGAACAGTTTGGTGGTGACCTGGCCGAGCACCTTAGGTCCCACAATATTGAAGATGACCGAGCACACGGCAAAGGCGACGGCGGCAAACACGGCAATCTTGTGCTGGCCGATATAGCCGAGCAGCTGCCTCATGGTGCCCTTAAAGTCCTTGGCCTTTTCGCCACGGCGCATGCCACCCATGCGGCCCATGGGTCCACGCTGACGGGTGGGCTTGGGAATTTGAGTCTTGGTCTCGTCTGCCATTAGCGCTCGCCTCCTTCCATAACGGCTGCAATTTCTTCTTGGGTAAGCCCCAGCTCCTCGGCGGAAAGCTGCGACTGTGCGATCTCCAGGTACGCCGGGCAGCTGTGCAGCAGCTCCTCGTGCGTACCGGTGCCCACCACGTGGCCGTCGTCGAGCACGATGATCTGGTCGGCGTGCATGATGGTCGCGATGCGCTGGGCCACGACCACGAGTGCGGCGTCGGTAACGTTTTTGGCCAGCTCCTCGCGCAGGCGCGCGTCGGTCTTGTAGTCGAGGGCGCTAAACGAGTCATCGAACACCACGACCTCGGGCTTTTTGGCCAGGGCGCGGGCGATGGCCAGACGCTGGCGCTGACCGCCCGAAACATTGGAGCCGCCCTGGCTAATGGGGGAGTTGTACCCGTCCTCGCGCTCGGCGATAAAGTCCTCCGCCTGGGCGACGCGTGCTGCCTGGCGCATATCCTCGTCACTCACCATGTCGCCGGCAAACTTGAGGTTGCTCTCGACGGTGCCCGAGAACAGACGCCCCTGCTGCGGGATGTAACCAATGCGGCGGCGCAGCTCGGAAAGGGTCATGTCGCGCACATCGATGCCGTCGAGTGAAATGCTGCCGCCCGTGACGTCATACAGGCGCGGAATCAACTGCACGAGCGTGGACTTGCCCGAGCCCGTGGAGCCAATGATGCCGAGCATCTGGCCGGCATGCGTGGTGAAGTTCACGCCGCTGATGACGTCGGCGCGGGCATCGGGATACTGGAAGCTCACGTCGCGGAAGGTGAGCTCGCCGCGCGGCGCGCTGGCCGCGGGCAGTTTGGGCGAGACGGGGTCGTTGATGCTCGTGGGGCAAGTGATGACCTCTTCCACGCGCTCGGCTGCGACCTCGGCACGGGGCAGGATGACCGAAACCATGGTGAGGATCATAAACGCCATGACGATCTGCATGGTGTAGGAGATAAACGCCATCATGTTGCCGACCTGCATCACGCCGTCGGACACGCCCTGCGCGCCAAACCAGACGATAAGCACGGTGATGCAGTTCATGACGAGCATCATGAGCGGCATCATAAAGCTCATGGCGCGGTTGGTGTAGAGCTGCGTGGTCATCAGGTCGAGCGATGCCTTGTCAAAGCGCTTGAGCTCATGTTCCTCGCGGTTGAACGAGCGGATGGGCATAAGGCCGTCGAGCAGCTCGCGGGCGGTAAGGTTCACGCGGTCCACAAAGCTCTGCATCTTTTTGAACTTGGGCATGGTGAGGCCCATGAGCACGCCGACGACGGCCGAGACCGCGATGATGGCAACGGCGATGGTCCACTCCAGGCCGGTGTGGTTGGCCAGGACGCGCATGACGGCGACGATGCCCATGACGGGGGCCATCAGGCACATACGGATAAACAGGGTTGCGGCCATCTGGATCTGCTGAATGTCGTTGGTGCAGCGGGTAATGAGCGAGGCCTGGCTAAACTTGCCCACCTCGGCCGGTGAGAAGTGCATAACCTTGTTGAAGGTCTCGCGGCGCAGGTCGCGGGCGATGGAGCAGGCGGTGCGCGAAGCCACGGCACCGGTCAGGATGGTGGCGACGAGCGACACCAGGCACAGCCCAAACATCGTGGTTGCCATGCGGCTAAGATAAGCGTTCTGCACGTCGGCGGGGTCGATGCCCTGTGCCTTGTACTCGTCCTGTACATAGCTCACGGCGCGCTGGGTGACGATGGAGCCCGACATGGAGCCCATTTTGTCCGCCATTTGGTTGGCGCCCTCGACGAGCTTGCCCTGATCGATAAGACCGCCTTCAACGCCTAGGCGCAGGCTCTTCATGGTGATCTTACCGCCGTCGGCGTCGATCTGCTTTTGCATGCTCTGCGCGGCTGCGGCCTTCTGCTGCATCTCGGCGAGCTGCTCGGGCGTCATCGCTGCCATTTGCTCGGGGGTGGGCATGGCCTGAGCAGCGTCGTTGTCTTTCTCGCTGGACGAGCCCATCATGTCGCCCATGGAGTTGGCGTCAATGCCCTGGTTGAGCGAAAGGACGACAGTCTCGGGCAGGCTCATAATGTCGGCAATCTTGCCTCCATCGGCACGCTCTTCCTCGGTACCCTTATACGTTCGAATGCCATTTTTGTCAGCCTTGCTAAACACGGCCTCCACAGCTTTGGCGTCCTTGGCGCTCATAAAGAGTTCGAGGTCGTTGAGCGATTCGGCGCGAATGGTGTCGGGCACGGGCGAGGCGATGCCGCCTTGCTGCACGCCCACGTCGACGATGTCGCTCATATAGGTAGGCAGTGCCAGATCGGCGTTGCAGCTGATTACGATAAGTACGATAGCTGCGAACAGTGCCAGGACATGCTTTTTAAAGAGCTTGAGAATCCTCACTCGGCATCTCTCCTTTCTTGATTGCGGTCGATAATTTCGTTGGCACGTCTAAGAAGGCGCACCATCTCTTGGGTATCTGTTTCGCCGAGCTGCTCGAGGAAAGCCGCAGTGCGGTTCTCGAATTCCCGACGTTTGATTTCGAGATCCTGGAATCCTTTGTCGGTCACCGTGACGTGTACGCGACGACGGTCGGTCTTTGAGTGCTCGCGCTCGACCCAGCCCTTGGCTTCGAGAGCGCGTAGGATATTGGCGATGCGGGCACTCGAGACCCAGGCGCGATCAGCGAGTTCGCTCGGCGTGAGCGAACCGCCGGCGAGTATGAGGGCGCGCATGACGGCCATTTCGCCGCCGAGGGCTTTGTCCGCAAAGCGCGAAATGCGCTGATGCATGCTGCCGAACTCGGTAAGGAGCTGACGCCCAAGTTCACGGAAATCGGTATCTTCCACCGAAAACCCCTAACACTAGAAACTATTTTCGGTGGAAGATGATACCCTCATACGCGGGCCTCATACAGTGGCAATATAAAGAGCGCATAAAGACTTAAAATCATTCAATTGCTGAAGCGTTTCAAAGAACTATCATGCCCGCGGTTAGGCGAGGGGTTGTCACCACCATGACGACTGGGACTCATATAAGCGCCACGTGCGATGCTCCAACTTCCCGCAAGGAGACACCTTACATAAGGGGGAATGGAGTCATGGCATTTGACTTCACGGGCAAGACCGCGATTGTCACGGGCGGCACTCAGGGCATTGGCCTCGAGATCGCCAAGGGCATCGTCGCGGGCGGCGGACATGTCGCGCTCATCGCAAGGAACGCTGCTAAGGGCGAGGCCGCTGTGGCCGAGCTTGGCGAGGGCAACAAGTTCTATCAGCTCGATGTCGCCGATGCGCCCAAGGCGCGCGAGACCGTCGAGCAGATTTTTACGGACCTGCCGCAAACCAACATCCTGATCAACTGCGCTGGCGTCATCAGCACCAAGAAGTTTGACGAGATCGATGACACCGAGTGGCGTCGCACCATCGACATCAACCTCAACGGTACCTTCACTATGATGAACGCCGTGTACCCGCACTTTAAGGCGGCCCATGCCGGCACTATCGTCAACGTGAGCTCTGTTGCGGGCAAGATCGGCGGCGGCCTGCTCGGCACCGCTGCCTACGCTAGCTCCAAGGCCGGTGTTAACGGTCTAACCAAGGCAGTCGCCAAGGAAGGCGGCAAGTTCGGCGTTCGCTGCAACGCCGTGTGCCCGTCGCTCACGTTGACCGATATGACCTCGATTCTCTCTGACGAGAACTCTCAGCGCATCATCAACGGTATCCCTCTGGGCCGCGCCGCCCAGGCCAGCGAGCCTGCGCAGATGGTGCTGTTCTTCGCTTCCGACCTCGCCAGCTTCGTGAACGGCGAGATCGGTGACTGCGACGGCGGCATCGTCCTGGACGGGTAATACCCCGCGA
Source organism: uncultured Collinsella sp. (assembly GCA_900555355.1). Classification (GTDB taxonomy): domain Bacteria; phylum Actinomycetota; class Coriobacteriia; order Coriobacteriales; family Coriobacteriaceae; genus Collinsella. The sequence goes on along the minus strand of USKV01000013.1, from coordinate 6,983 downwards.
TGATTATTCGGCGACGGCTCCTGCGACTCGGGACCGTCGCCTTCTTTCTGACATAGGCGCGTGCGGCTACGATTCGCATGCATCCAAAGGAGATATATATGAGTGAATCGACTGCGGTGGAGGCGCCGGCGGCAAAGGAGCCGTTCTTTAAGATGTCCTCCATCCCGGGTGCCAATATTTTGGTGCCGCTTTTGCTGGGCTGCCTGCTCAACACGCTATTCCCCGACCTGTTCAAAACGCTCGGCAGCTTTACGCTTGGCATGACCCAGCAGGGCGCGGGCCCGCTCGTGGGCGCTTTTTTGCTCATCGTCGGTACGACGATTTCGTTTAAGAGCGCTCCTGCCGCCGCTGCCCGCGGTGCCATTATCATCGCCGTCAAGCAGATCGTGGTCGTTGCCGTGTCGCTGCTCATTCTTTATGTGTTCAACGACAACCTGTTTGGCATCTCTGCCATGGTGATGCTGGCGGCTTGCACCGGCGCCAACAACGCTATGTACGCTGGCCTGATGGGCACCATGGGCAATGAGGCCGAGCGTGGCGCTGTCGCAATCACCACGCTCGTTGTCGGCCCTCCGGTCACGATGATCGTGCTCGGCGCTGCCGGCCAGGCTCCGATCGGCTGGTCGCTCGTGGGTGCCATCCTGCCGATCGTCGTCGGCATTATTCTGGGCAACCTCTTCCCCAGCTTTAAGAAGATGATGGCACCGGCACTTTCCGCCGTCATCGTGCTCGTCTTCTTTGCCATGGGCTCGACCATGACCTTTGGCCAGCTCATTAATGGCGGTCTTCCCGGTATTCTGCTCGGCGTGATCTGCTCGGTGGTCTTTGCAATTCCCGTCATCGCGGTCGATAAGCTCACGGGCGGTACGGGTGTCGCAGGTGCGGCCATTTCGAGCTGCGCCGGAGCTAATGTGGCTACGCCTGCTGCCATGGCAAGCGTCAACGGGGCCATGTACGGTGGCGCCGTGCTCGCGACGGCTACGGCACAGGTTGCAGCGTGCGCAATCGTGACGGCTATTTTGACCCCGCTGGTCACCAGCTGGTGCTACAAGCATTTTGAAGGCCAGGGTCACAGCAAGGCAACGACCGACAAGGCCGCCGCAGCCGCCTAATGCCAAGCGGCAATCAAAGCTAAATAACTAGCCACGCCACAGGGCGGCCCCGGGGAAAATTCCGTGGCCGCCCTGCAGTTTCTGTAGGGTCTCTGGGACACTTTACCCTGCTAAAGCTGGCATAACAGCTAGAGTGAACGTCGTACAAAGGCAAGCAAAAATACCAAACAAATCGGTGAACGGTAGTTGTTCACGCTCTCATTTCCTGCGGGTTTGTAAAAAACGCCCTTATGATATAAAAAAAGAAACATATAACAGCCCAGATGGAGAGGGTCGCTATGTTATCCTTCTCAAACGGGTGAAATCTTGGGTTTTGGGTTGTAGTTCCAAGGTGGACAAACGTTTTTCCTGCACCAACGTGTGGTGAAGAACGGAAGAAGCCGGTAGTGCAAGCCGAACATTCAAGAATTCAATAAGCAGCGGTGTGAGAGAGCGCCGCATTACACGTAACTAGGAGCGTGGTTACACAATGCAGGAGGCATGGGAAGGCTTCAAGGAAGGTATCTGGACGGGAGAGGTTGACGTCCGAGACTTCATCCAGAAGAACTACACCCCCTACGAGGGCGATGAGTCGTTCCTCGTAGGTCCGACCGAGCGTACCAAGGAGCTGTGGGGCGAGGTTCTCGACCTGCTGCTTAAGGAGCGCGAGCAGGGTGGTGTCCTCGATATGGACACCAAGACCGTCACGGGTATCGTGAGCCACCCCGCTGGCTACATCGATAATGCCCATCGCGACAAGGAGACCATTGTTGGCCTCCAGACCGACAAGCCGCTCAAGCGCGCGCTGCACGTCAACGGTGGTATCCGCATCGCTTGCCAGGCTGCCAGCCAGCACGGCTACAAGGTCGACGAGAACGTTGTTGAGCGCTACACCTTCGAGCGCAAGACCCACAACGCTGGCGTCTTCGATGTCTACACCCCCGAGATGCGTGCTTGCCGCTCGGCTCACATCATCACCGGTCTGCCCGATGGCTATGGCCGCGGCCGCATCATCGGCGACTACCGTCGTGTCGCCCTGTACGGTGTCGACTACCTGATCAAGGACAAGGAGGCCCAGAAGGCTTCCACCCCGACGGTCATGACCGCCGACAACATCCGCGATCGTGAGGAGCTGCAGGAGCAGATCCGCGCCCTCGGCGAGCTCAAGATGATGGCCGAGACCTATGGTTTCGACATTTCCAACCCTGCTACCAACACGCAGGAGGCCATCCAGTGGATGTACTTCGCCTACCTTGCTGCCGTCAAGGAGCAGAACGGCGCTGCTATGTCCATCGGCCGTACCTCTACGTTCATCGACATCTACGCTGAGCGCGACCTTGCCAACGGCACCTTCACCGAGGAGCAGATCCAGGAGTTCGTGGATCACTTCATCATGAAGCTCCGCATGGTCAAGTTTGCCCGTACCCCCGAGTACCAGGCCCTGTTCACCGGCGATCCGCAGTGGGTCACCGAGTCCATCGGCGGCATGGGTGTCGACGGCCGTACGCTCGTTACCAAGATGAGCTACCGCTACCTGCACACGCTCGAGAACATGGGCACCAGCCCCGAGCCCAACATGACCGTTCTGTGGTCGACCCGTCTGCCCGAGAACTTCAAGAAGTTCTGCGCCAAGACTTCTGTCGCCAGCTCCTCGATCCAGTACGAGAACGACGACCTCATGCGCGTTTACCACGGCGACGACTACGGCATCGCCTGCTGCGTGTCCTCCATGCGCATCGGCAAGGAGATGCAGTTCTTCGGCGCCCGCGCCAACCTGGCCAAGTGCCTGCTGTACGCACTCAACGGCGGTGTTGACGAGGTCTCCAAGAAGCAGGTCGGCCCCAAGTATCGCGCCGTCGAGGGCGATACGCTCGATTACGACGACGTTGTGGCCAAGTACAACGACATGATGAAGTGGCTCGCTGGCGTGTACGTCAACTCGCTGAACATCATCCACTACATGCACGATAAGTACTGCTACGAGCGCATTCAGATGGCTCTGCACGACAAGCACGTGCACCGCTGGTTCGCTACGGGCATCGCTGGCCTTTCCGTCGTGGCTGACTCCCTGTCCGCCATCAAGTACGCCAAGGTCCACCCCGTCCGTGACGAGAACGGCATCATCGTCGACTTCGAGACCGAGGGCGAGTTCCCCAAGTACGGTAACGACGACGACCGCGTCGACCAGATCGCTCACGACGTTGTGCACCAGTTCATGGAGTACATCCGCATGAACGACACCTACCGCAACTCCGTGCCCACGACCTCGGTTCTGACCATTACTTCCAACGTCGTGTACGGTAAGAAGACCGGCTCCACGCCCGACGGCCGCAAGGCTGGCCAGCCGTTCGCCCCGGGTGCTAACCCCATGCACAAGCGCGATAGCCACGGCGCCATCGCTTCGCTGTCTTCGGTTTCCAAGCTCCCGTTCCGCGATGCTCAGGACGGCATCTCCAACACCTTCTCCATCATCCCGAGTGCGCTCGGCAAGGAGGATCAGGTGTTCTTTGGCGATATCGACCTTGATCAGCTGGGCGAGTAACTATTGTTAGTGCTATACTAACAATAACGATTACTGATTAGTGCGCCGGTTTCGGCCGGCGCCTATCGATCGAAGGAGACACATTATGAAGGTTTCTGAAGTTTCCGAGACTCAGGCCGATAACCTGGTCCACATGCTCGACGCTTACGCCGAGAAGGGTGGTCACCACCTGAACATCAACGTCTTCAACCGTGAGACGCTGCTCGACGCTCAGGCTCACCCCGAGAAGTATCCGCAGCTGACCATCCGCGTTTCCGGCTACGCCGTGAACTTCCACACGCTCACCAAGGAGCAGCAGGACGAGGTCATTGCGCGTACCTTCCACGACAAGTTCTAAAGGGACTCAACTCCCACCGGAGACCCGGTAAGGCCTACGCACTTTGCCTCTCAAACGTCCTCGCCGCTTCGCGGCTGACGCTCCTATTTGGCAAGGTGTTTTTTAGAATTCATTTTGCGCTCGGCCTCGAAGGCTTGCCTGTCCCAATCGAGCGGAAGTCCGGCCTCGACCCATGCCTCGTAGGCCCTCCTTATGGGCTTGAGCTCCCTTTGGCCCCTCTCCAGCATCGAGATGTACTTCTCGCTGGTGCCCAGTATGGACGCCGCCCTCACCTGGCTGACCCTCGCCGCGCGCCTGGCCGCCACGAGCTCCGACGCGTCCGCCGGCCTCCTGATCTCGTGCGGGTGCATCAGCGCCCGGTACGCCTCCCTGGCCACGTAGCGCTTGAGGCACCTCATGACCTCCCTGTCGCTCTTTCCCCGCCCCCTCGCCCTCTCGGCGTACTCGGCGGTCTCGGGGTCGCGCATGACCCTCTGCCTCGCGATCTCGTGCAGCGCGCTGTTCGCCTGCCGGTCGCCGCCCCTGTTGAGCCTGTGCCTCACGGTCTTGCCGCTCGAGGCGGGGATGGGGCAGGCCCCGCATATCGCCGCGAACGACGCCTCGGAGCGCAGCCTGCCCGGGTTGTCCCCGGCCGCGACCGCGAGCTTGGCCGCGCTCACGGGCCCGCACCCGTACATCGCCAGCAGCGCGGGGCAGTTCTCCTCCAGGGACGCCTCGATCGCGCGCTCCATGTCGAGCGCCGCGCCTTCACCGCCCCGGAGCGCGCCGCGAGCATGCAGCGCACCCCGTCGACCCACCCGTCCTGGCTCTTGGGGGTCCCGAGCTTCGAGCCGGACATCGCCGCGCGGGCGGCCCTCTCCGCGTCCGCCTCGTCGCACTTTCCCTGCCCCGGGCGCCTCCTCTGCGTCCTCGCCGGGGAGAGCGCCTCGCGCACGGGCATCCCCAGCGACGCGAGGTGCCTGGTGAGGCCCGCCCCGTAGGACGACGTCCCCTCCATCGCGACGCAGGCCGGCTCCCCGGCCGCCGCGATCGCCCCGGCGAGCGCCTCGTAGCCCGCCGCGTCGGCGGGGAACTGGCGGGACAGGACCTTGCGGCCCCTCCAGTCCAGGACGTACAGCCAGTGCGAGTCGGCGTGGGTGTCGACCCCGCAGAAGACCGGCCCGCGGGCGCCGGGTGTCGATTCGGTTCTCATGTCTCGCTCCGTTCTTTCCGTGCTCGCCTGGACCGGGCAGACGGCACACTGACGGGGCGCGATAGAATGCGGTTGTTCGGGTCCGCGGTATCGCTCCATGCTCCTATTAGGTCATGCGGCGGTCTCGGCTCGCCGCGGGCCGCGCGGGACATGTCAGGAAACGAGGGCAGCCCTGTGGGCGCCAGCGGAATGTGGGGTCACCGCGCGGTCCGCATCTTATGGTGTCGACGCCAATGGTATACGGGTGCGCGATCGGCGTCTTCAATACAGAAGATATCAGTGCGGAATGTTTTCAAAACCAAGCCCGGCCCCGGCCTGCGGTGACGTTGTTGGCGGTTCTTGGGCATCGCTTGCTGGTGGGGTTCCTTGTCTGAGTTGGACTTAGTTGGTGGGACCACTCATCTCGGTCGCTGTCCCGCGCCGTTCCGGCGCGGAAGGCGCGCCGCTGCGGGAGTGCTAGTCGGTCATTATTGGCGCCGAAGCACCGTCCCGTCCCAGCATCGCCCTCAGCTTCTCGAAGCTTTCCTCGCTTAGGCAGTGCTCCATGTGGCAGCCCTCTTGCGACGCGACCTCAGCCGAAACACCCGCATCCTCCAGCAGCCCCACGAAAAAGCAGTGGCGCTCCCACATTTGGCGCGCGACCTCCAGACCGCGCTCTGTCAGATGAACATCTCGTTTGCCCATTTCGACATAGCCGTTGCTTTCCAGCGTCGCCATGGCCTTGGAAACGCTCGCCTTGGTTACGCCGAGGTACTCCGCAACGTCGATCGAGCGCACGATGACCTGACGTTCCGACAGAACGTAGATTGATTCGAGATAGTCTTCTCCGGATTCACGTAGGGCCATGGGCCGCCTTTCGCGATGATTGTTAGTTAGCCTTTGGATACTTTCCTTGGCTTACTTTACCGCAAAAGTTGCCCATGTCTTACTACGTTGTTTAAAAAGTTAACCGTGTTTCACAAAATGTGCGGGGCAAGCAGAGCGACACGGCACGCAACGTACAAGGAATGTCCCCAACTGCCGGCAGAAAAGGAACGTCCCTAAGTGCCAAGCCGCAGCTATAGCAGGTCAAAGTGCTTGGCGGCGTTGTAAATTCCGTCGTCGTCCACGGCGGTCGTCACGTAGGTCGCCGCGGCCTTCACGGTATCCTGCGCGTTGCCCATTGCCACACTTGTGCCCACGGCCGAGAACATCGACAGGTCGTTCTCTCCATCGCCAAAGGCAATCGCTTCGCTCGCGTCGATGCCCAGGCGCTCCAGCGTCGCCGCCACGCCCAGGTCCTTGCCGCCGTTGGCAGGAATAATATCGCAGAACAGGTCGCACCAGCGCGTAGTGAGCGAATGCGACACCGCATCGGTCACGATATGCTCGTCGGCCGGATCCACAAAGGCGCAGAACTGGTAAACCGGCGCATCGAAGGCATGGTCAAACGGCTCCTCGTGGTAGACGATTCCCGCGTTGCTACCGGCCGTCACCACGCGCTCGGACAGGCGGTTCACAAACGAGTTCTCGCCCTGCATGCACAGCGAGTCGTAGCGCCCCTGCGCCACCTGGTCCACAATCACCGCAACGTCGTCCGGATCAATCGGACAGCTACGGTAAACCCCCTCGGCATCAAAGCAGTGCTGGCCCGAAAGCGTAATGTACGCATCCCAACCCAAGTTGAACAGCCAATCGGGCATCTGGTAGGTCGGACGACCCGTAGCAATCACGCATGCAATCCCCTGCTCGTGAAAGCTGTCGAGCACCTGCTGCGCCGATGCCGGAATCCGGTGCGTCTTAAAGCTCAGCAGCGTGCCGTCGATATCGAAAAACGCGGCT
>USKV01000012.1 GCA_900555355.1 uncultured Collinsella sp. | reverse complement strand
GAACCTGGACATGGTGCGCGAGGCCGTGGAGGCCGGCGCCGACATCATCATGTTCGACAACATGACCCATGACGACATGGCCGCCGCTATCGAGCTTATCGCCGGTCGCGCCAAGACCGAGTGCTCGGGCAACGTGGACGCCAACAACATTCGCGCCCTGGCCGACCTGGGCGTTGACTTCATTAGCTCGGGCGCCCTGACGCACTCCGCGCCGATCCTCGATCTCTCGCTTAAGCACCTGCGTCTGCTGGACGGTAAATAATGAACGCCCGCGAGCGTCGCCGTGCCATCATGGCCGTGCTCGAGGGAGCCAAGGGACCCGTATCGGGCAGCGCGCTTGCCCACGAGGTGGGTGTGAGCCGCCAGGTCGTGGTGCAGGACATCGCCCTGCTGCGCGCCGATGGGCACGATATCGTGGCGACCAACCGCGGATACGTGCTGCAGGAGGCCCCCAGCAGCCCCGCTGTGCCCACGCGCTTGGTCAAGGTTCGCCACGGCGTGGAGCAGGCAGGCGATGAGCTTACGAGTATCGTCGACGCCGGAGGCGCCGTGCTCAACGTGATCGTCAATCACCGCGTGTACGGTAAGATCACGGCCGACCTGGACATCCGCAATCGCCGCGATGTCGAGCGCTATCTGCGCGATATCGAGAGCGGCAAGAGCTTTCCGCTGCTAACGGTGACGAGCGGCTATCACTTCCATCGCATCGCGGCGGAGGACGAGCAAACCCTCGACGAGATCGAGGCCATGCTCAAGGAGAAAGGTTACTTGGCGGACCTAATGCCCTACGAGGACGATTTGTCCTAGTCGACGCCGCATCTATAAGTTGCGGTGAAATAGTTCCTAAAATCGGCATCCAAGCCATAAAACAGGAACTATTCCACCGCAACTGCCAAGGGTCCCGCTTCAAATTAGCTGCCCACACATGCAAAAGGAGGCCTCCGCGGCGATGCGGAGGCCTCCTTTTTTGTGCACGGTGTACTTGTGAGTGTGCAAGTGGGGGAGTTGTTACTCCTCGACGATCTCGGTGATCGCGCCGGCGGGGCAAGCGTCCTGGCAAGCGCCACAGGCGACGCAGGAGTCCTCGTCGGCGACGGTAGCGACGTCCTGGAGCTCCAGAACGCCAGCGGGGCAGGAGTCGACGCAAACGCCACAAGCGATGCACTCGTCGGCATCAATTACGGGATGAGCCATGGTAGTTTCCTCTCTGTTGACCGACGCTACAGGCGATGTGCGTCGGTTTGATTCGGGCAAAAACATACCACGGGAGCGACCGTTTGCAATACCCTCTGGCCGGCATCTTCATACCGTTCGCCGAGTATGCCACGGCTTACTAAAAAACACGCAGGTGGGGCCGTTGAGCTGCATAAATGTTAGCTAAAGGTGACTTGAAATATAGGGCGATTGAGCGTGCTTGCGGAAACCGCATCCCATTATTTTGTCGAAAAACGGGTTGCAGTTTCCGGTTAGGCCCGCTAGCGGAAAATGCGAGCCGGTATCAGCTCTCAAAACGGGATACGGTTTCCGGTTGAGCCTTCAGACGGAAACTGCGACCCGGAATCCACGCTCAAACCGGGATGAGCTTTCCGCAAGACGGCCCCCAGGCACCCCCGGACGCAAACCTCAGCCATCTCTACATAGATCTCGATAGATTTGCCGAGAACTCAAACAGTGCGTCTACCTGCGCATTTGAGAACCTAAACTCTCAGAGATAAGAAATCTTATATGAATTGACTTAGATTTTGTATATTCCGGCCCATAAGGGGATACACTACATCCTGAAAGACAAGCCGAAGCGCCGCGCGACAGATCGTCGAGGCGGCGCGAACGCAAAAGAGAGAGGGAATTTCTAATGAGTAAGATTCTTGGTATCGACCTTGGTACTACTAACTCCGCTATGGCCGTCCTCGAGGGCGGTTCTCCGACCATTATCGTGAACGCCGAGGGCGACCGCACCACCCCGTCCGTCGTGGGCTTCCGTGCCGACGGCGACCGCGTCGTGGGTAAGGCCGCTAAGAACCAGGCTGTCACCAACCCCAAGAACACCGTGTTCTCCATCAAGCGCTTCATGGGCCGCAAGTACTCCGAGTGCACCTCCGAGATCAAGACCGTGCCGTATGAGGTCAAGGAGGGCCAGGGTGGCCGTGCCGTCGTCGACATCGAGGGCAAGGATTACACCGCTGAGCAGGTGAGCGCCATGACGCTCGCCAAGATGAAGGCCGACGCCGAGAAGTATCTGGGCGAGACCGTCACCGACGCCGTCATCACCGTCCCGGCCTACTTCAACGACGCCCAGCGTCAGGCCACCAAGGATGCCGGTAAGATCGCCGGCCTCAACGTCAAGCGTATCGTCAACGAGCCGACCGCTGCCGCTCTTGCCTATGGCCTGGACAAGCAGGGCACCGACCAGCGCATCCTGGTCTTCGACCTGGGTGGCGGCACCTTCGACGTCTCCATCCTCGACCTCGCCGACGGCGTGTTTGAGGTTCTGTCCACTTCGGGCGACAACCACCTGGGCGGCGACGACTGGGATCAGCGCGTCATCGACTGGATGGCCGACAAGTTCCAGCAGGAGAACGGTGTCGACCTGCGTCAGGACCCCATGGCCCTGCAGCGTCTGAAGGAGGCCGCCGAGAACGCCAAGAAGGAGCTCTCCGCCGCCCAGCAGACCACCATCAACCTGCCGTTCATCACCATGAACCAGTCCGGCCCGCTGCACCTCAACTACACGCTGACCCGCGCCGAGTTCGAGAAGATCACCCGCGACCTGCTCGAGCGCTGCAAGCAGCCTGTCACCAACGCCCTGCGCGACGCCAAGCTTAAGCTCTCCGATCTGACCGAGGTCATCCTCGTCGGCGGCTCCACCCGTATGCCTGCCGTCCAGGAGCTCGTCAAGACTATGACCGGCAAGCAGCCCAACATGTCCGTGAACCCCGACGAGGTCGTTGCCGACGGCGCTGCCGTCCAGGGCGGCGTGCTCACCGGCGACGTCGAGGGCATCCTGCTGCTCGACGTTACCCCGCTGTCGCTGGGCGTCGAGACCATGGGCGGCATCATGACCAAGATGATTGACCGCAACACCACGATCCCGACCTCCAAGACCGAGGTCTACTCCACCGCTGCCGACAACCAGACCAGCGTCGAGATCAACGTGCTCCAGGGCGAGCGCGAGCTTGCCCGCGACAACAAGTCGCTCGGTAAGTTCCAGCTGACCGGTATTCCGGCTGCCCGCCGCGGCGTGCCGCAGATCGAGGTCACCTTCGACATCGACGCCAACGGTATCGTCAAGGTCTCCGCTAAGGACAAGGGCACCGGCAAGGAGCAGCAGATCACCATCTCCGGCTCCACTGCTCTGTCCGACGACGAAGTCGATCGTATGGTCAAGGACGCCGAGGCTCATGCCGAGGAGGACAAGAAGCAGAAGGAAGAGGTCGAGGTCCGCAACCAGACCGACAGCCTGTGCTACTCCACTGAGCAGACCCTCAACGAGCTGGGCGACAAGGTTTCCGCCGACGTGAAGTCCAAGGCCGAGGCCGCTATCGCCGACGCCAAGAAGGCGCTCGAGGGCTCTGACGTCGAAGCCATCAAGGCCGCCGGCGAGTCCCTGCAGTCCGTGGCCTACGAGCTGGCCCAGGTTGTCTACGCCGACGCTCAGCAGCAGACCGACGGTGCCGCCGGTGCCCAGCCTGCCGACGATGACGTCGTCGACGCCGACTACGAGGTTGTGGACGACGAGGACAAGTAATCATGTCCGCCCGTAAAGCTCGCACGGAGGCGGCTGCCGCTGGCGCCGCCCCCGTTGACTCTGAGGAGAAGGACGTGAAGATTCCCGTAGAGGCCGTCGACGATACCGAGGCCAACGAGGCCGAGGCCGCCGAGGCTGCCGAGAACCAGGTAGAGGATTCCAACAAGGAGGCGACGATGACCGAGGACGAGATGGTGGAAGCCGCTATCCGCGCCGGTGAGGAAGCCGCCGACAACGACTTTAAGCTTAAGTTCGAGCAGGCTCAGAAGGAGCTTACCGACGTGCGCAACGAGCTTGATGCTGCGGCAGAGGCTCAGAAGGCCGCCGAGGACAAGGCAAAGGACGCCACCGAGCGCACTGCCCGTCTGCAGGCCGACTGGGAGAACTTCCGTCGCCGCACCGCCAACGAGCGCATCGCCGAGCGCGAGCGCGCGACCGAGAAGCTCGTCACTGCGCTGCTGCCGGTGGTTGACGATATCGAGCGTGCAATCGACCATGCCCGTAGCCAGGAGCTTTCCGACGATTTTAAGCAGTTCGTCGATGGCGTTGACGCGGTGCATGCCAAGCTGCTCGATGTGTTTGCGCACGAGGGCGTTGAGCCCATCGACCCCAAGGGCGAGGCGTTCGACCCGCTCGAGCACCAGGCCGTGGGGCGTGTCGAGGACGCATCGCAGTACGACGAGACCGTCAACGACGTGTACCAGAAGGGCTACCGCATGGCGGATCGCATCCTGCGTTCCGCGATGGTGACGGTGACCTACGGTGGCGAGAAGCGCCCCGCACCGGAGCCCGAAGCGGCGCCCGAGGATGCTACGGCCGATACGGCCGAGAGCACCGAGGAGTAATTGAGAAGGGCCCCGGGGCAACACCCGGGGCCCTTTCTGGCCTAGTGCTATATGAAAGCATGAGCCGCCGCCCGCTGGGCGGCGGATGAAACAGGAGAGGAGCTACGATGGCTGCAGGCAAAACCTTCTATGACATCCTGGGCGTATCCAAGAGCGCCTCCGACAAAGAGATCAAGAGCGCGTTTCGCAAGCTCGCGCAAAAATATCACCCCGATGCCGGCGGCGACGAGGCCAAGTTCAAGGAGATCAGCGAGGCCTACGAGACGCTTTCGGACGAGAAGAAGCGCAAAGAGTACGACCAGATGCTCATGTTTGGCGGCATGCCGGGCGCAGGCGGCGCGTATGGCGGCGGTTACGGTGCCGGCGCAGGTGCCAGCGGCTGGGGCGACATCTTTGACAGCATCTTTAGCGGCAACGGCGCCTGGGGCAGCGATTGGGGCTCGGGCTTTGCCGGGGCTGCGGGCGCTGCCGGTGCCGGCGCTGGCCGCAGCCGCGCTCGCAAGGGCGGCGACCTGTCGCTGACCGTCGATGTGACGGCCGAGGACGCGTTTCGCGGTGTGACGCACAAGGTCACCTACCGCATTCCCTCGACGGGCGAGCAGCAGACCATTACGGTCTCGGTCCCTGCGGGCGCGGTCGATGGCGGCAAGCTGCGCTACAAGCGTCGCGGCGAGTATGGCGTTGCCGGCGGCGAGCGCGGCGACCTGGTCGTGACCACGCACGTGGAGGAGCATCCGCTGTTTAAGCGTAAAGGTGCCGACGTGACCATGGAGGTACCGGTCTCGGTCTATGAGGCGGCGCTCGGCTGCACGGTGGATGTGCCCACGCCCGGCGGCGCGACGGTTCGTCTGAAGGTGCCCGCTGGCACCCAGACGGGCAAGAAGTTCCGCTTTAAGGAAATGGGGGCGCCCGACGTTAAGCACCGTGGCCGCACGGGCGCGCTGCTCGTCGAGATCAAGGTGCAGGTCCCCACGAACCTGTCCGACGACGAGCGCGATGCTATGACCAGGCTGCGCGAGGCCGACACGCGCGATTATCGCGAGAAGGTCAACCGTTACAAGGCGACATACTAGGGCGGTCGTGGCGCACACCCGCGCCCGCGGGCTTATGATGGACGATAACGAGACGGAAAGGGGTCAGGTAGCATGGCCGAGGACAATAGGAATAAACCGCTGTACATGATCAGCGTGGCGGCCGAGTTGACCGGCATGCATCCGCAGACTCTGCGCGTCTACGAGTCCAAGGGCCTGGTGAACCCCCAGCGCTCGGGCGGTAACACGCGCCTGTATTCGCGTGCCGATATTGAGCGTCTGGAGCTCATCAACCAACTGACCGACGAGGGCATCAACCTCGCCGGCGTGGTGCGCATCCTCGATATGAAGGAGCGTGCCGAGGAACGTGAGCGCGAGAACGAAAAGCTCCGCGCCCGCGTGCGCCAGCTCGAGGACGAGCTGCACGAGTACAAGATGCAGAAGAAGATCACTGCCTTAGCCCCGCGCGACGGCTCAGTCAACCCCGAGCAAGTCATGCGCAAACTTTTGGGCGCAGGCGGGGATCTCTAGGTTACGCCGTTCTGCCGAACGGCGTAACGGCTCGACGCTGCGCGACGTCCAGAGCGACAATTTGTCATTCAAAAGGCAAGGCATGACCAGAAGGTCTATGCCTTGCCTTTTTCATGCCAACTTGTTCGCTCTGGACGTCGCTCGCTGTCCGTCCTCTACCTGCGGCGTTGCCTTGCTCCGGATGCGGTGGTCATTGGGGACGTTCTTAAATGACTAGTTAAAGGGGACATTCTTGCGGCACTTGGCACTTGGGGACGTTCCTTTTGTGCCGGCACTTTGGGACACTCCTTGTCAGAAGAGTGATGCAAGGTGCTCGTCCTTTACTTTACTGAGATAAAGTGAACGTGTAGATTCGTAACCCACTCGCAACCGTTCTATGGCACGATATTGAACGAATGTATGCTATGCGCCCAAATCTTTTGGGCAGAGTGGGAGACAGTATGGTCAAGCTGTACGAGGACGGCATCTACCTGCGCGGCGGCAGCGAGGTTGTGCCTGAGGCCGAGGCTGCCGAGCGCGGTATTACGCAGACGTCCGAGGATGCCAAGCGCGGCACCATCGCGTATTCGATCCTTCAGGCACACAACACGTCCGGCGACCCCGAGGCGCTCAAGATTCGCTTCGACGCCATGGCGAGCCACGACATCACCTTTGTCGGCATCATCCAGACGGCGCGCGCCTCGGGCATGGAGCAGTTCCCGCTGCCCTACGTGCTCACCAACTGCCATAACTCGCTGTGCGCCGTGGGCGGCACCATCAACGAGGACGACCATATGTTCGGCCTGTCCGCCGCCAAGAAGTACGGCGGCATCTTCGTTCCGCCGCACATCGCCGTCATCCACTCCTTTATGCGTGAGAACTTCGCCGGTTGCGGCAAGATGATTCTGGGTTCCGACTCGCATACCCGCTACGGCGCTCTGGGCACCATGGCCGTTGGCGAGGGCGGCGGCGAGCTGGCAAAGCAGCTGCTGCGCGACACCTACGATGTCGCCTATCCCGGCGTCGTGGCCATCTACCTCACGGGTGCCCCGCGTCCCGGCGTCGGCCCGCACGATGTGGCGCTCGCCATCATCAAGGCGGTCTTTGCCAAGGGCTACGTTAAGAACAAGGTCATGGAGTTTGTGGGCCCGGGCATCGCGAACATGACGACCGATTACCGCAACGGCGTCGATGTCATGACCACCGAGACCACCTGCCTGTCGAGCATCTGGGCCACCGACGAGGACACGCACGCGTTTTTGACCATGCACGGCCGCGGCGACGACTACCGCGAGCTCAAGCCCGCCGATGTCGCCTACTACGACGGCTGCGTCGAGGTTGACCTGTCGAGCATCAAGCCCATGATCGCGCTGCCGTTCCATCCTTCCAATGGCTTTGAGATCGACGAGCTCAACGAGAACCTCGAGGACATCCTGCATGAGGTGGAGCTCGAGGCCGCCAAGATCGGCGAGGGCAAGACGCACTTTAGCCTGCTCGACAAGATCGTCGACGGCAAGCTGCATGTGCAGCAGGGCGTTATCGCCGGCTGCTCGGGCGGCAACTACGATTCCGTGGTCCAGGCTGCCCGCGTGCTCAAGGGCGCCAACACCGGCTGCGGCGAGTTCTCGCTGTCGGTCTATCCCACAAGCCAGCCCGTGGCACTCGAGCTTACACGCCGCGGCTACATCTACGACCTTATGGAGGCCGGCGCGATTGTGCGCACGGCGTTCTGCGGCCCGTGCTTCGGCGCCGGCGACACGCCTGCCAACAACGGTCTGTCCATCCGCCACACGACGCGTAACTTCCCCAACCGCGAGGGTTCCAAGCCGGGTAATGGCCAGCTGAGCGCCGTGGCCCTGATGGATGCCCGTTCCATTGCGGCGACGGCTGCCAACGGCGGCGTCCTGACGCCGGCGACCGACCTGCCCGAGGAGACTTGGGACGAGGCCTGCGAGTACACCTTTGACGACGCGCCGTACAAGAAGCGCGTGTACTGGGGCTTTGGCAAGGCTGAGCCGGCCGACGAGCTGGTCGAGGGCCCCAACATCAAGCCGTGGCCCGCGATGGAGCCTCTCGGCGACGATATCCTGCTCAAGGTGTGCTCCAAGATCATGGACCCGGTCACCACGACTGACGAGCTCATTCCCTCGGGCGAGACGAGCTCCTTCCGCTCCAACCCACTGGGCCTGGCCGAGTTTACGCTCAGCCGCCGTGACCCTGCCTACGTGGGTCGTTCCAAGGAAGTCGACGCCGTGGAGAAGCGCCGCGTTGCCGGCGAGTCCGCGGGTGACCTGGCAGCACTCGATGCCGAGCTTGCCGGCGTGTTTGAGGCACTGGCCGGCGCGGGTGTCGCGGCCGATGCCAAGGCGACTGAGTACGGCTCCATGCTCTATGCCAAGAAGCCCGGTGACGGTTCTGCCCGCGAGCAGGCCGCGAGCTGCCAGCGCGTAATTGGCGGTCTGGCCAACATCGTCCACGAGTACGCCACCAAGCGTTATCGCTCCAACGTGATGAACTGGGGTATGGTGCCCTTCCAGATGGAGGCCGAGCCTAACTTTGAGGTGGGCGACTACGTCTTTGTGCCGGGTATCCGCGCCGCGCTCGACGGCGACCTAAAGGACATCGCTGCCTACGTGGTGCGTGCCGACGGTGCGGTTGAGCAGATTGAGCTCTACATTGCCGATATGACGGCAGAGGAGCGTGCCATCGTCAAGGCCGGCTGCCTGATCAACTACAACAAGTTCAAGGCCGCTGCCGAGTAACGTTGCTGTACGCCCCGGACACACCTTTCCCTCGTGCTCACGCGCTTCGCGAGGGTCGCGTTCGGGAAAGGGTAAGCCCTGGGCTACATTTCTGCGTTCTCGTTGGGTCTTGAGGGACGCCAATAAATAGACTTGCTTGATGCCGCCTCTGTTAATGGGGCGGCTTCTTTTTGTCGAAAACCACCACAAAGGGAACAGGCGCCTTTGTGGTGGTGGGGAACGAGCTCGATGTTGTTGTGATTGTTGAGCGGTATGTTAATGAGCGTCTCTACAGGATTTCATCTGGGCTGGCGGGCTTGGTTGTTTTGGGGATGCCGAGTTTGGATGACGCGAAATCGTCAACATTGTCCTTAATTCCGTCTTTGGTGTAGACAGTGACCATATAGGTGCTGTGTCCGAATTCGCCCTTGTCGCGTGTTGCCCAGGCATCCCAGTAGGCGGCCCCGTTTCGCCCTTTGATTTTTCCGACACGGCGGAGTTCTGTTCGCTTTAATTTCCGGTTGCTATAGATGGTTCGACCGGCTTCCGCGGTGAGCCCGCACTGTCCAAGCAGCTTGTCGAGGACTTGGTTCATGTGGCGCTCATCGGTGTTTGGTGCGTAGTCGTAGGCGAGGGTGATGGAGTCGAGTGGCTGGTCGTCGATCAGATAGTTTAGCGCCTGAGGTTCAAGGCAGAAATAGGGGGAGCATCCGTCGACCTTGCCGAGCAACGGTAACTTGGACTGCCAACTTCCGGTGGGAATTGCATATTCGTAGAACACGCCACGGCAGACAAAGGAGAGCGAGGTGGCACGCGAGCCGGCGTCGATCATCCCGCAAAGATCGAAGGGCGAGGCGATACCAAAAGAAAAGGGCGTGATGACGATAAGGAAGAGCATCACGATGGGTATGGCGAGAATGGCGATGACGTTGCGACCGGTGGAATGAGACGGCTTCACATGCGCTCCTCGAGACAAAGATCTGTTGAGGATAGGCAGAAATGGATATGTTCAGAGAACAATTCAAGTTTAATCTCATGGCGCGAGATGGTCGACCGTTAGCGTCGAAAACCACCACAAAGGTGCCTGTCCCCCTTGTGGTGGTGAGGAGCGCGCGGCTCCTTTTGGTAATAGTGCTGGCTGGCGGTATCATTAGTGCAGGTGGCGAAGGTTTGCATTGTGGGGTGTTTTGCCGTGAGCCGTTCTGCCCGTATTGGATTGATTGTCTTGGCGCTTGCGATCGCTGTGGTTGGCGCGGGCGCTGTCGGTATGGCATTTCTACCTGCTGCGGTGACGGAGCCGGTGGTCAAGCCTGTGATTCAATCTGTCGAACTTCTGACCGGCGACGACAAGCCTGAGACCATTACCGTTGATTTTGATGAGCAACCGGCTGCGCTTGGCATTAGTAATTATCCACATATTCAGCTTGGGGCCATGCGCTATACCACGGATTCTAGTCTGATCGACAGGGCGTCCGAGCTGCTCAGGGGCAAAACCTTTAAGCGCTGGTATGGATATGCGTCCTATCGGGCAAAAGCGAACGACATGGTTGGCGGATGCCACTCGTCCATCGAGTTGGACACCGCGAATGGCGCCAAGTTATGTGATGTCTCGTACGATCCTGGCTACGAGGGCAATGAGGGGCCGGGCATCTACATCTTGGACGGCGATGCCGCCTATGTCATGGAGGGCAACCAGGCCGAGCTCAACGATTTTATGGGTCAGTGCATTCAGGATGCCTATGAACAGACCTGCTTGCCCGACCCGCAGACTGCACGCGATAGTGGGTCTGCCCGTACATGGCTGTTCGAGGATGAGATGCCCTGGACCGTCGAATCGGGAAGTACGGGTTCGGCGAAGGAGTAGAGACCGCGACCACCACAAAGGTGCCTGTCCTCTTTGTGGTGGTTTTCGGTCTGTCTCGATCTGTAACATCTTGGCCGCTAAAAGTGGGCCTGGTGTTACAGATTTAGATTTTTGATCCGGGTGTTTTCTGTTCGTCTCGATTTGTAACAGATAGAGCTCTATTTGCCGAGTAGATGTTACAGATTGAGACAAACGGGCGCCGTTGGTCATTTCGTCTCGATCTGTAACATCTGGAGCCAGAAACGGTCGATAGATGTTACAGATTGAGACGGTAGCGCACCTGTGCGGCGGCGGGCCGACATCTTTACCCCTATCTCTCAATCACTCAGAAAATCTTATATATAGAGACTTAGATTTATGTATAAGATCGCGCAAAGCTGGCAACAATACTTCTCGAACAACGTGAAGCCGCCCCGTAGGGCGGCCACCCCAAGAGAGGTGATTCCATGAGAATCGATAAGCTAGCAATGACATCGCGCGAGGCGCTGCAGACCGCCATGAGCACGGCTGCCGATGCGCAGGCCGGCGCGGTGGAGCCGATTCACCTGCTGTCCGCCCTGCTTGGTGCCGGCGAGCGCAATATCTCCGTGATCATCGAGCGCATCGGTGCCGACCCGGCCCAGCTCGCACGCTCCACACAAGATGCCATCGACCACGCGCCCAAGGTTTCGGGCGAGGGCCAGCAGATGGGCCTGTCCAACGAGCTCGTCCGCGTCATCGAAAAGGCCGAAAAGAAGGCCACCAAGATGGGCGACAGCTTTGTGGTGACCGAGCATCTGCTCATGGCACTTGCCGAGGACAAGGGCGAGGCCGGCCGCGTGCTGCGCGATGCCGGCGTGACCAAGGAGCGCATCGAGCAGGTCTACGAGGAGCTGCGCGGCGATGACCGCGTGACGTCTGCCGAGGACAAGACCCAGTTTGAGGCGCTGGAGCAGTACGGCCGCAACATCTGCGACCTGGCCCGCGCCGGCAAACTCGATCCGGTCATCGGCCGTACCGACGAGATCCGTCGTACCATCCAGGTCCTGTCCCGCCGCACCAAGAACAACCCCGTGCTCATCGGCGAGCCGGGCGTCGGCAAGACCGCCATCGTCGAGGGCATCGCCCAGCGTATCGTGGCCGGCGACGTGCCGAGCACCCTGCGCGACCGCGACCTCATCGAGCTCGACATGAGCGCGCTGGTCGCCGGTGCCAAGTACCGCGGCGAGTTCGAGGACCGCTTGAAGGCCGTGCTCAAGGAGGTTCAAAAATCCGAAGGCAAGGTCATTCTGTTCATCGATGAGCTCCACACCATCGTGGGCGCGGGTGCCACCGAGGGCTCTATGGACGCCGGCAATATCCTCAAGCCGGCGCTCGCCCGTGGCGACCTGCATGCGATCGGCGCGACCACGCTCGACGAATACCGCAAGTACATCGAGAAGGACGCGGCGCTCGCCCGTCGTTTCCAGACCGTGATGGTCTCCGAGCCCACCGTCGAGGACACCATCTCGATCCTGCGTGGCCTCAAGGAGAAGTACGAGATCTTCCACGGCGTGCACATCACCGATAGCGCGCTCGTGGCAGCTGCCGACCTCTCCGATCGCTACATCGCCGACCGCTTCCTGCCCGACAAGGCCATCGATCTGGTCGACGAGGCGGCAAGCCGCCTGCGCATGGAGCTCGACAGCATGCCGGTCGAGATCGACGCCACCACACGTCAACTCACCCAGCTGCAGATCGAAGAGCAGGCACTCATGAAGGAGACCGACGACGCCTCCAAGGAGCGTCTGGAGGCCCTGCGTCAGGAGATTGCCGAGGTCCAGGAAAAGCTCAATGTGCAAAAGGCTGGCTGGCTCAACCAAAAGAACGCCATCGACCACGTGCAGGAGCTTAAGGGCCAGCTTGACGAGGCCAAGAGCGAAGAGGAGCGTGCAACGCGCAACGGCGACCTGGGCCGTGCGTCCGAGCTGCGCTTCTCCGTGATTCCGGGTCTGCAGCAGCAGATTCAGGATTCCGAGGCTGCGCTCGAGGCACAAAAGCAGCAGGACGGCGAGGGCCTCAACGAGCAGGTGACCTCCGACGAGATCGCCGAGGTCGTGAGTGCCTGGACCGGCGTGCCCGTGTCCAAGATGATGCAGGGCGAGCTCGACAAGCTGAAGGGCCTGGAGGGCGAGCTGCATAAGCGCGTCATCGGTCAGGACGAGGCCGTCTCCGCCGTCGCCGCGGCTGTGCGTCGCAGCCGTGCGGGCCTCTCCGATCCGGACAAGCCCATCGGCAGCTTCTTCTTCCTGGGCCCCACTGGCGTGGGCAAGACCGAGCTCGCCAAGGCGCTTGCCGAGTGCCTGTTCGACGACGAGCGCGCGCTCGTGCGTATCGACATGTCCGAGTACATGGAGAAGTTCAGCGTCCAGCGTCTGATCGGTGCGCCCCCGGGATACGTGGGTTACGACGAGGGCGGCCAGCTCACCGAGGCCGTGCGCCGCAAGCCGTACAGTGTCGTGCTGTTCGACGAGGTCGAAAAGGCGCACCCAGACGTCTTCAACATCCTGCTGCAAATTCTCGACGACGGCGAGATCACCGACTCCCACGGCCGCAAGGTCAATTTTGAAAACACCGTCATCGTGATGACGTCCAACGCGGGCAGCGAACGCAAGGAGGGCACCGTTGGCTTTGGCCACACGGTGAACGAGCAGAACCGCGACCGCGCTATGAAGGCGCTCGGCGAGTTCCTGCGCCCCGAATTCCTGAACCGTGTGGACGAGGTCATCTGCTTCAACCGCCTTGACGAGAAGAACTTCGCCGGCATCGCCCACATCATGCTCGATGAGCTGCAAAAGAGCCTTGAGGACAAGGGTCTGCACTTTACGTGGGACGAGGATGTTGAGGACTACCTCGTCAAGAAGTCCTACTCCGCGACCTACGGCGCGCGCAATCTGCGCCGCACCATTCAGAAAGAGCTCGAAGACGTCATGGCCGCGCAGATCATCGACTCCTACGAGCACCCCGTCACGCAGATCCATGCGTCGATGGAGGACGGCAAGCTCGTCGTCCGCAGCCTGTAAAAGAAAGGGGAGGGAGACCATGTTCCATCTGTTCCGCAAGGACATTGAAAAGCACTGCGCCTACTGCAAGAGCGGATCTGTCATCAACGAAGGGCAGGTCATCTGCTCCCGCCGCGGCGTGGTCGACTCTGCTGACCACTGCCGTCACTTTTGCTATGATCCGCTCAAACGTGTGCCGCCGAGACCCGCCACGCTGCGCGATCAGTATACTTCCGAGGATTTTTCCCTGTAAGGCCGGGCAGCGCCCCGAACAATAAAGAAAGAAGGCCGATTCCCATGAACATTTCTCAGGTTTACGCAGTCTATTTCAGCGCCACCGGCAACACCAGAAAGGTGACCACCACGCTTGCAAATGCCCTTGCCGTCAGCTTCGACGTGCCGCTCGAGGTGCGCGATTTCACGCTGCCCGCCGCGCGCGAGGAAGCGTATGAGTTTGCCGCGGGCGACCTTGTCGTATTCGGTATGCCAACCTACGCGGGCAAGCTGCCGAATAAGCTGCTCGAGTTTGTGAAGTCCGGCTTTCACGGAAACGGCGCGCTGGCTGTGCCGGTAGTGACGTTCGGTAACCGCAGCTTTGATAA
>USKV01000011.1 GCA_900555355.1 uncultured Collinsella sp. | reverse complement strand
CATCGGGCTTACCATCACGCCCACCAGCCTGCTCATGCCCACCAAGAGCGTGACCGCGGTGATCGGTCTGTTCGACGGCGAAGTCCACGACGCCCAGAGCCGCCCCACCTGCAATATCTGCCGCATGCGCGAGCACTGTCGCTTCCGCGCCGCCCACACCACCTGCTATTCCAGCCATTAGGAGCCATCGATGTTTACTCCGCTTATCACTCATGATCTGGACGGTGCCGCGCTGGCGGCACCCGTTGATGCCGCACGTCGCAACGGTGCCACGTACAAGACGCGCACGATCGACGATCTGCGCATTAAGGACGATCGCCTGCGTGCGGCTATCGAGGGCACGGGGCATCTGCTGTTCGACGGCGGCATGGGCACCATGCTGCAGGCGGCCGGCATGAAGGCCGGAGCCCTGCCCGAGCTGCTCAACTTTGAGGAGCCCCAGGTCATTACCGATATTCAGCGTCAGTACGTCGAGGCCGGCTGTGACGTGATCACCGCCAACACCTTTGGCGCCAACGCCCACAAGCTCGACGGCGCCGCCACCGTGGCAGACGTCTTTGCCGCGGCAGTCACCTGCGCCCGCGAGGCCGGCGCCCGCTACGTCGCCGGCGACATCGGCCCCATCGGTGCCCTGCTGCGCCCCCTGGGCACCCTCAGCTTTGACGAGGCCTACGACCTCTTTGCCGAGGAGGTGCGCGCCGGCGTCGCCGCGGGTGTGGACCTCTTTATTATCGAGACCATGACCGACCTGGCCGAGATCAAGGCGGCGGTCCTCGCCTGCCGCGAGAACTCCAACCTGCCCGTCTTTGCCACCATGACTTTTGAGGAAGACGGTCGCACCTTCCTGGGCACGAGTCCCGAGGTTGCCGCCATCACGCTCGATGCCATCGGCGCCGACGTTTTGGGCATCAACTGCAGCCAGGGACCGGCCGAGCTCCGAGGGCTCGCCGCGCGCATGCTCACCGTCACCGACAAACCCGTTATGGTGCAGGCCAATGCGGGACTGCCCCGCGTGGACGATGACGGCAATACCGTCTTTGATATCCAGGCACCCGAATACGCCGAGGCCGTCGCCGGCATGATTGAGGACGGCGTGAGCGTCGTGGGCGGTTGCTGCGGCACCACGCCGGCGCACATGGCGGCTCTACGCACGCTTATCGACAACCACACGCCCAGCCCACGCCATCGCAAGCCCAGTATGTCGGTCACGAGCGCCCAGACGGTCGTGGACCTCCCCTGCGACGGCCACAAGATTGCCGTCATCGGCGAGCGCATCAATCCCACCGGCAAAAAGCGCCTGCAGCAGGCCCTACGCGACGGCGACCTGGACTACGTCGTGAGCCAGGGTATCAGCCAGCAGGAACAGGGCGCCGACATCCTGGACGTCAACGTGGGCCTGCCCGAGATCGACGAGGTCAAGGTCATCCAGCAAGCGACCGAGCAGCTCCAAGGCTCCACGCTGCTGCCGCTGCAGATCGACTCCACCGACCCCGCCGCCGTCGAGGCCGCCGTGCGCCGCTACGCCGGCAAGCCCATCATCAACTCGGTCAACGGCAAGCAGCAGATCATGGATGAGATCTTTCCGCTGGTCGCCCACTACGGCGCCAACGTCGTCGGCCTCACGCTCGACGAAGGCGGCATCCCCGATACCGCCGAGGCTCGCTTCGCCATCGCCGAGCGCATCGTGGCCGAAGCCGCCCGTTACGGCATCGGCCCAGACCGTATCCTCATCGACTGCCTGGTCATGACCGCCTCGACCAACCAGCGCCAGGCTGAGCAAATTCTACGTGCCATGTCTATGTGCAAGGAGCGCCTGGGCGTCAAGTGCGCACTCGGCGTATCGAACATCAGCTTTGGCCTGCCTGCCCGCCCGCTGCTGGGCTCGGTCTTTTTGGCCGCCGCTTTTGGCGCGGGTCTGGACGCCCCCATCATGAACCCGGGCTCCAAGCGCTTTATGGACACCGTCTACAGCTATCGCGTGCTGAGCGTCGAGGACGAGGGCTCGACCGGATACATCGAGCGCTACGCCGGCTGGACCGACCCGTACAAGATCGCCGCGAACCCGGCGGCCGCTCAGTCAGCATCGAGCGATGCCGCGCCTGCCGCAAGCACCACCGCAAGCGCCGATGACGACCCCATCCGCCACATGGTCGTCTCGGGCCGCAAAGGCGAAATCGCGGCCGAGACTGAGCGTCTGCTGGCAGATCACGATGCCATGGACCTCATCAACAATCACTTTATCCCCGCCCTCGACGAGGTCGGAGTCCTCTTTGACCAGGGCAAGTTCTTCTTGCCGCAGCTCATGGCCTCGGCCGAGGCCGCGCGTGTGGGCTTCGACACCATCAAGCGCCTGATGCCCGCCGGCGAGATTGCCGACAAGGGCAAGATCTGTGTGGCCACCGTCAAGGGCGATATCCACGACATCGGTAAGAACATCGTCAAGATGCTGCTCGATAACTACGGCTATACCGTCTTTGATCTGGGTCGCGACGTCGATCCACAGGAGGTGCTCAAGACCGTCAAGGAGCGTGACATTAAGCTCGTCGGCCTCTCGGCGCTTATGACTACCACGGTCGTCGCCATGGAGGAGACCATCAAGTTGCTTCATGCCGAGGTGCCGGGCGTCAAGATCATCGTAGGCGGCGCCGTGCTCACCCCCGAATACGCCAAGCAGATCGGCGCGGACTACTACGCCAAGGACGCCGCCGAGAGCGCTCGTATCGCCGAAGAGGTCTTTGGGCAGTAACACAACGGAAATAACCGAGCACCAAAACGTGCCGCACGCGCCACTTGGCACGTGCGGCACGTTAGAATAGATAAGACTATGCTCGTTTTGGCAGATAGGAGCGCAAGGATGGCGATCACGCCCGCAGAAATCGCGGAAACCCGCGGCATGGTTGAGGAGCAGAACCTCGACATCAGGACCATCACCATGGGTGTTTCGCTCATGGGTTGCGGTGACGAGAACCTCGACCGCATGTGCACGAAGATCTACGACCACGTGACGCACACGGCTGAGCACCTGGTCGAGACAGCCGAGAACCTTGAGCGCGAGTACGGTATCCCCATCGTCAACAAGCGCGTCTCCGTCACCCCGGTGGCGCAGATCGCCGCGTGCTGCAAGGATGAGGACCTCACCCCCATCGCGCATGCCCTCGACCGCGCGGCCGAGACGCTCGGCATCGATTACCTGGGTGGCTTCTCCGCACTCGTCCAGAAGGGCATCGGCGACGCCGACCGCCGCGTCATCCAGTCCATCCCCCAGGCGCTCGCCACCACCAGCCGCGTCTGCTCCAGCGTCAACGTCGCCAGCCTGCGCGCCGGCATCAACATGGATGCCGTGCTCATGGCGGCTCAGACCATCATCGACGCCGCCAAGCTTACGGCCGACCAGGACTCCGTCGGCGCTTCCAAGTTTGTCTGCTTTGCCAACATGGTCGAGGACTCCCCGTTTATGGCGGGCGCCGTCCACGGCGGTGGCGAGGCCGACGCCGTCATCAACGTAGGCGTCTCGGGCCCCGGCGTTATGGCCGCAGCCCTGGAGACGCTGCCCGATTCCGCATCGATGATGGAAGTCGCCGAGAAGATTAAGCAGACCGCCTTTAAGATCACCCGCGCCGGCGAGCTCATGAGCCGCGAGGCCGCCCATCGCCTGGGTGTCGAGAAGGGCATTGTCGACCTGTCGCTGGCTCCCACGCCTGCCATCGGCGACTCCGTCGCGCGCATCCTCGAGATCATCGGCGTGGGCACCTGCGGTGGCCCGGGCACGACCTGCGCGCTCGCCATGCTCAACGATGCCGTCAAGAAGGGCGGCGTCATGGCCAGCTCCAGCGTGGGTGGTCTTTCCGGCGCCTTTATCCCCGTGTCCGAGGATGCCGGCATGATCGCCGCCGTCGAGGCCGGCGCGCTTTCGCTCGAGAAGCTCGAGGCTATGACCTGCGTATGCTCCGTTGGCCTGGACATGATCGCCATCCCCGGTGACACCCCAGTCGAGACCATCGCCGGCATCATCGCTGACGAGATGGCTATCGGCGTCATCAACAACAAGACCACGGCCGTCCGCGTGATTCCCGCCATCGGCAAGGGCGTGGGCGACTGCGTCGAGTACGGCGGCCTGTTCGGCCGTGCGCCCATCATGCCGGTGAACCCCAACGCCGGCACCGTGCTTGCCCACCGCGGTGGACGCTTCCCGGCGCCGTTGAACTCGCTCAAGAACTAGCTGAGGGGACTGGCGAGGAGCCCCGGGGAGGGCAAATATATAAGGTCGCCTGCTCGGACAGTCCTGACTCGCACGGAGAGCACATTAAGTGCTCTCCGGCTCGTGCGGAACTCGCGATCGACCTTATATGTCTGCCGCCCGGCGGCGGGGCTCCCGCATAACGGGACCTCGGTTGAGTTCTATCCCGGTTGCAGTTGCTTCGCTCCTGCACCACTTGGCTGGTGCGGCGGTTTGGCGTTGGATCGGTTCTTTCTGATATATGCTTGTTGCGGCTCTTCTTTTGGGAGGAGTCGCTTTTTTGTTGCTAGGAGGTTGGCCCGTGGTTGATGGGGAGAATCGTTCTGAGCTGCTTTCCACAGATTGGAATCTGGAGTGGATGCAGATGCAGGCT
The DNA here is from genome assembly GCA_900555355.1 of uncultured Collinsella sp. Lineage (GTDB taxonomy): Bacteria > Actinomycetota > Coriobacteriia > Coriobacteriales > Coriobacteriaceae > Collinsella. The sequence goes on along the minus strand of USKV01000011.1, from coordinate 9,761 downwards.
GGTCGGCGGCGGGCTGATGATTCTTTTGAGTGGGATAAAAGGGCTCGGCATTTTCGGCCGCTTGAGACTGCTCCGTATGCCCGGGACTTTATGAAGCTGTTAGCGTTAAAGCCTGGTGAATCCGTGCTTGATATGGGGTGTGGGGCTGGGTCGATTGCTATTCCGCTTGCTCAGGCTGGGCATCCTGTGATTGCTGCCGACTTCTCCCCTGCTATGTTGGGCACGCTTGATGCTGGCATTGAGTACTATGGGCTCGAGGATTGCATTACACCGCTTGAGCTTGCTTGGGATGATGACTGGGATTTGGTTGGGCCGGTCGCGAAAGCGGTAGATGTTGCCTTTGCCAGTCGCTCTGTCACCACGACCAACCTAAAAGGCGCGCTTGCCAAGCTTGATCGAACGGCTCGTCGGCGTTGTGCTGTCACGATGGTCGCCAACTCCAGCCCGCGCTATGACCTGCACCTGATGAACGCCATCGGCGCCTCGGTTACCTGCAGCAATGGCTTTGTGTATGCTTTTAATATCCTCATTCAGATGGGTGCCCTGCCGCAGGTTACGTACTTTGAATCGCCTCGTCGCGATACCTTCGATAGCCTTGAGGCGGGCGTGGCGGACTTCTCCCGCATGCTCGAGCACGGTAACGAGGATAAGATTGACCGTCTGCGCGACTACGTCGCTCAGCATATGATTGAGAATCCCCATGCCGGCGAGCCAGGGTCCAAGGGCGTGCCGCAGGGGCGCTACATGCTCGACCACGTCCGCAAGGTCCGTTGGGCGTTTATTGCATGGGAGCCGGTCTCTTCGGTCCGTCCATAGACCGCTTTCGGCCGCCGTACACGTCCGCCTGTAACCCGCGCTGTTCTCCCGCTCGGCATCCGCATTCTTTTTGAACTGGGCAAACACGCCCCACACCGCGCCGTTCCTGCGCTATCGTGGGACAGCTCACGTAGATTAAGGCCCCATCGTGGGGCGCCCCATAACATAGAAAGCGAGAACCCATGGCACTGACAGGAGCCCAGGTCAAGCAGCTTCGCAGCATGGCCCATCACCTCAACCCCGCCATCATCATCGGCAAGTCCGACATCAACGAGGGCACCGTCGAGCAGACGGTCGCCTACCTGGAGAAGCACGAGCTCGTTAAGTGCTCCGTACTCGATGGTTCCAGCCTTTCCGCCCGCGAGGCCGCCGAAGAGCTCGCCGACCGCTGCCATGCCGAGGTCGTCCAGGTTATCGGCCGCAAGTTCTCGCTGTATCGCGAGTCCTCGCGCAAGGACATCGAGAAGATTAAGCTCGTCTAAGAGCCAACGATCCGACGAGCCAATATACATCAAGCTTGCGAGCGTCCGAGCAATTCGGACGCTCTTTTTTATCGCTCGACGAGCACGCGGTTAAGCCTGCCCTCCACCAAGCGCTCGTATAGACGCCGCGTCTCGGGCTCGGGCACGCCATTGACCTGCTCCCTCAGGTGATGCATATGCCCACTGTACAGCTCGACGATATCGCGTCGTCGCCCCGCCGCACCGTAGACGCGCATAGCGCAACGCACCATGTCCTCGCGCGCCGTCTCTTGCCGCAGCCCCGACTCCATCAGCCATACCGCCGACTGCAGGTCGTTTTCTTCTAGGGCGGCATTCGCGCCCCGAATCATGCAGTCGATATACTTCGATTCCATAATGCGCCGCATACGCAAAAAGTAGGTGGGATTACAGCCATTGGGAACATACAACGGGCCGGCGTAGAGCTGCTCGATCTTAAGGCACAGCTCGATCAGATGGGGTCCGCGCGCACCCGTGCGATTTCCCAAAACTTCGCGGCTTATCTGATCAAACAATCGCACGTCGGTCTTGACGTAATCGCCGTTAAGCCCAATGCACTCGTTTTGGATCAGCACTCACGACTTGCCGTCCGGTGTCGGCCCCAAGGCCGAACGCAGGCGCGATATCGTCGAGTACAGATTGTTACGAGCGCTATTGAACTCGGCATGGGGCCACAGCTCCATAGCCAGCGTCTCGCGGTCGACCAGTGCATCCATGCCCAGCGCAAGCCGCTCGGCAAGCGTCGCCGCTTTCTTGCGGCGCCACATCTTATCCGTGATGGGAAACCCGTCGCGCTCGGCGCGAAACGCCCCAAACATGCGGATCTCGATATGGCCAATCACATCGACACCCTCGGCATCGCCAGCCTGGAACAGACGCTCGCCTTCGCCCTCAAAGTCGTCACGCAGCGAATACCGCGACAGCTCGCGCACCGGGAGCTTCTTTCGAATTCTAGCGGCCGGCTCACCCAGACAATGCATCGCAAGGCGCGCAAACAGCCGATACGACTGATCCAAAATCCCTAGGCGGTTCATGGACATCCAGGCTGCAAGGTCGCTATCGCGGCCCGCGGAGGCCAAATGCAGCGCCACCATCCATGCCTCGGCACCACCGACCTGCGTCCGACTCAAATCGAGCAGCTCTGCCTCTTCGCGAACCGATACCATCGATGTATTGCGTAAGTACGCCGTGCGCTCTAGCAGCAGTGCGTTGTCGCGTATGTATCCAATCGATTCCTCGGCAAGCCTGAGCACCTGCACCGCACGGAATTTGGCATTGACCGGACGTCCCTCAGCCAGTGACTGCCAGCCTTCCAGTATCAAGCCAAACAACTGGACTTGATTGTCACGCACACGCACGGCAAAACGGTCGAGCTCATTGAATGCCTGCTCGTCGGTCACCGGCATGCCGGCAAGCAGGCGCCGCGCCGATAACACCATGCGCACCCAGATGGCGAGCGCTCGGATTCCACGCGCTTCGAGTGCCTCGAGCGTCAGGGCCATCTCGTCATCACGCTCGTCAGTCCCTGCATACGACCCATCAAACAGCTCCGTCAACATGCGGTCCGCCCGCACAAACGTCCCCGCGATATCGAGCTCGCAATCGTAGGCCTTATCCGTTTTGAGCCCCGCGAGGATCTCGCCGCCCTTCGCCCGCTCGGTCAGCCCATGCTTTATCTCGACATGTGCGGACAGCATGTCGAGTGCGGCACAAGACGCCTCGCTTTCCAGCGCTGTATGGCTTGCCGGAAGCCCCAGACCACTATCTCCATAACAGGCGGCCGTAAACGCGTGCGCCACCTTCCACGACACGGGATCGAGCTCGCAAATCGCTTGCTCGCCCGCATGCTCGATAATTGAGGCCATATACCGCGCGAGCTTTGTATTGGAGACGCTCACCGCCGCCAGATAGATGCCGAGCGCCTCGTCAGGCGTCGGCTCCGATGCCTGACCATCTGCCTCGGTCTTTCCCAGCGCCGCGCGGCAGATATCCCCTCCATGCCCCGTCAGGGCCAGATCGACCCCATACTGCCCGGCAAGCTCCAACACCGCACTGCGGTCCAAAAACGCGTCGGCAAGGTCCATCGCGGTATCGCAGCGCCCTGCTTTAATCAAAATACGTGCCGCCCGCACAACGAGTTCGGGGCGAATTTCGGCAACCAGCTTGCGCAATCGCAGGCGCGCGTTGTCCTCGGTACCCAAGCAGGTAAAGCTCCGGTCTGCCGGATCGACGCCAAAAATGGGATAATCGCGGACAAGATAGGACTGGTCAATCGCCGAAAGCCTAACACCGCAAGCCTCGAGCTCCGAAATATTGCCCTCACCCATTAAGACCATCAAGCATGCCACACTAAACAGGGCGTTGTTCTCGAGCGACGCCAGATCAACAAGTGCCGCACCGTAGATATTGACGATCTCGTTTTCGAGCATCTGGGCAACGTCTCCCTGCCCGTATAGTCCCGACTGCATAGCCGAGACGAGCTCGGGCACGCCCTGCGTAAGCTGATAGAAGTCGAGCGATGTGCTAATCGAAAACGCCGATGCCCACGCCGAATACTCATAGGCATGCACCTTGAGCATCTGCGCGTTGACTTTAATCGAATCGCCTAGTCCATGAATCAGCTGGCGATTCGATGGACGGCAGCTCATAAAGACCCCAACCCCCATAGCACGCAGGCTTCGGATTCGGTCGATCAGCTCCTCGGTCTCGCCCTGGCTGAGGTTAGGCACGTTATCGATTGCAATCAGGGAGTGCGGCTTGTCCTTAAGCTCTTCGGTAACGACCTCGAGCTGCATAAATACCTCGCGCCCAATGGCGCGGTCTGCCTCAATGATCCGCACGGGACCTCGCGTCGGATCGTTTTTAACCTCTTGGGCATACTGCAGCAGCACCGAGGTTTTCCCAAAGCCATCAGGCGCGTAGAGGACTACGATGCCGGCCTTTCGGCCCTTGGCGATAAGTTCGTTCATCAAGCGATCGCGCCGCACCGTATAACTACTGCCCAGCGGCATAAGCTCGAGGTCGTCCATATTGCCCAAATCGTTAACCATGCCCGCTCCTCAACTCGACCACATGGACACCGTAACGCTAGACCATATGTATCGCTAGATGAATAGAGCGATGCTACGGTTTAGGATGTTTGTTGGTACGCAAATGGCAAGTTTTTGTTCAGCGTGGTCCGATTGAAACTTATCCCCCAACCAATCAGTCTTTGCGCAGGTCAATGCGCTTGCCAGCTTGTCCCATCCTTTGGCAGTGTACCTCAAATGAGCGCTGTTCAATTGTGTTGCGCAACTCACCTAACGCCAGCTACCGTCTACGACCTTTTCATAGCATTTATGCATAGTATCTGTTATGGAATGAATCATGCTGCACCTGACGCATCCGTCAAGTTCGCGGCAAGATTTTCGTCAAGCACACGGCGCGCACTCAGCAAAAAGGCCCCCGCAAAGCGGAGGCCTTCGGCAAAGCTATGTCGAGGTGATAGGCTATCGCTACTTGCAGAGCGAAAGGGCGGCCTCGTCGGCAACGACAACGCAGTTGGTGTGCAGCTGCAGGATCGAGGCAGGGCACTGGGGGGTAACCGGACCATAGCACATGTCATGTACGGCCTGCGCCTTGGCCTCGCCGTTGGCGACGACCAGGATCATGCGGGCATACATGATGGTCTGAGTGCCCATGGTATAGGCCTGACGGGGCACGTCGTCGATGCTGTCGAACAGGCGGCTGTTGGCCTGAATAGTACTCTCGGTAAGGTCGACGCAGTGCGTACCCTTGGAGAAGTGATCATCGGGCTCGTTGAAGCCAATGTGACCGTTGTTACCGATGCCGAGCAGCTGCAGATCAGGGTAACCGGCAGCAGCGACAATCTTGTCGTACTCAGAGCAGGCAGCGGCAGCGTCGGGATTGGAGCCATCGGGCACATGCGTGTTGTTCAGGTCGATGTTAATGTGATCGAAGAAGTTCTCACGCATGAAGTAGTGATAGCTCTGGGGATCGTCGTGCGAAAGGCCACGATACTCGTCGAGGTTGTAGGTGCTGACCTCGGCAAAGTCGACGTCACCCTTCTCGTACCAAGCGGCGAGCTGCTTGTAGGCGCCAATCGGGGTGGAGCCGGTGGCAAGACCCAGCACGCAATCGGGCTTGAGGATAACCTGGGCCGAGATGATATTGGCGGCCTTGCGGCTCATATCCTCGTAGTCTTTAGCTTTAATGATCTTCATTACGCGTCCTTTCTCGTACAAGAGAGGCAAGGCTCCCCTTACAAGCGCTTGCCCGCGGCCCGCGTCGGCCGCAACCAACGTGTGCGGCCACCAGGGCGAGGTCGCGTAATGTATGTGTCTCGTGTCTAGCCGCGTCGAGGCCCCTGCCCGTCCACGGTGACCCAAAGCTGTTTAGCTTCGGACAAATCCCATCTTGCCACGGAGGGCGTCCTCTTTCAAGGGCGCCCTCCGTAAACGTGTTCGAATTGTAGGCTAAAGGCCAAGCGCGCTCACTAGCGCTCGCGAGCGACGATGAGTTGGTCCATCTCCTCGACATGCTCGCCAATAGAACCCTTGATGCTCGAGAACTCAACGGAGTTGCACACCAAGATAGGAACCGTCACATCGTAACCCTCGGCGGCAATTGCCTCGCGATCGAACTCGATGAGTACATCGCCCTTATGGACGATGTCACCCACTTGCGCATGTACGGTAAAGTGCTTGCCCTCGAGCTGAACAGTGTCCAAACCAACATGGATGAGCACGTCCAGACCATCGACCGTGTTGAGCGCAACGGCGTGTCCCGTGGGAAAAATGGCCTCGACCTTGGCGTCTGCCGGCGCAATCACGCGCGTGCCGGTAGGCTGAATCGCCACGCCCTGGCCCAAAAGGCCGGTGGCAAACGTCTGATCGTTTACCTCGGAGAGCGGAATGACGTCGCCCGAGATGGGAGCATCCAGCGTAAGGACTCGACCACGCATACCAAAAGACCTTAGGACTTTAGTGAACATGCTCCCCCTCGGACATACCAATCAATCAAAATAGCCTTAACAGTTTACCACTTGGCACCCGTTATTGACCATTAGGGAAGTTCACGCTTGACAACCTCGACGATGTCGTCGACAACGCGCTGGGTCAGCTCGTGCGTCTCGGCCTCGGCCATAACGCGAACCAGCGGCTCGGTACCGCTCGGGCGCACCAAGATGCGGCCGCGACCATTGAGCTCCTTCTCGGCGGCAGCGACGGCGTCCCAAATGGGCTGGCAATCGTCCAGGCCGGCCTTGTTGTCCGAATGCACGTTGACGAGCACCTGCGGGTACTTCTTCATGATGCCGGCAAGGTCGGTGAGCGTGCGGCCAGTGCGCTTGAGCACGGCCAGAAGCTGCAGGGCCGTCACCAAGCCGTCGCCGGTGGTGTTGTGCTCCAGGAAGATGATGTGGCCGGACTGCTCGCCGCCGATGACGGCACCGTCCTCGAGCATGCGCTCAAGAACATAGCGGTCGCCCACGGCGGTCTGAACCATCTCAAAGCCCTGCTCCTTCATGGCGATGGAGAAACCGAGGTTGCACATAACGGTCGAGACGATCTCGGAGTTGGCGAGCTTACCGCGAGCAGCAAGGTCGGAGCCACAGATGGCAAGAATGTAGTCGCCATCGATCTCGTTGCCCTCGCTGTCCACGAACAGCACGCGATCGGCGTCGCCGTCGTGGGCCAGGCCGATATCGGCGTGAGTGCGCAGCACAAGCTCGCGCAGGGGCTCAAGGTGCGTGGAGCCGCACTCGACGTTAATGTCGGTGCCGCAGTAATCGGTGTTGATGGCGTGGACCGTGGCGCCCAGGCGCTGCAGCGCGGCAGGCGTGGTCTGGCACGAAGCGCCGTGACCGCAGTCGACGGCAACGACCAGGCCATCGAGCTTAAGGCCGTCGAGCGTGCTGATGGCATGATCGACATAGGCCTTGCGGGCATCCTTCATCTTGATGATGTGGCCCACACCGGCGCCGATCGGCAGCGTGTCGGCAGCCATGGCCTCCTCGGACATGACCCAGGCGCTGATCTCTTCCTCGACAGCATCGGGAAGCTTCATGCCCTTACGACTAAAGAACTTGATGCCGTTGAACTCCGGCGGATTGTGCGAAGCAGAAATGACAATGCCGCCGTCAAGCTCGTTTTGAACGGTGAGCAGTGCCACGGCCGGCGTAGGGATAACGCCGCAGCAATGCGGGCGACCGCCCTCGGCCATAATGCCGGCGGTCAGAGCACTCTCGAGCATGGTGCCCGAAAGACGCGTATCGCGACCGATGCAAATGTCCGGGCCAAGGAACTTGGTCGCCGCGCGGCCCAGACGAAATGCAAGGTCGCACGAGAGGTCGGCGTTGGCGACGCCACGGACGCCGTCGGTACCGAAGATGTTCTGGGGCATAGGATCGCTCCTTCCCAAGTGGGCAAAACGCAGTCGCCCACCCTAGTCGAAAAAGAAAAGCGGGACCCGCCGAGGAATCGGCAGGCCCCGCTTGTACATTGTATCTCGTAAGGAGATAAAACCTTAGCGCTTGGAGAACTGGGGAGCGCGGCGGGCCTTCTTGAGGCCGTACTTCTTGCGCTCGACCACGCGAGCATCGCGCGTAAGGAAACCGGCCTTCTTGAGGTCAGCACGGTAGTCGCCAGCGTTCAGAAGAGCGCGAGCGATGCCCAGGCGCAGAGCGCCGGACTGACCGGAGATGCCGCCGCCATCGCACAGAGCGATAACGTCGAACTGACCGGCGGTGTCGGTCACCTTGAAGGGAGCAAGGGCGTTCTCAACGAGCTGATGACGGCCGAAATACTGCTCGGCGTCACGCTTGTTGATGGTCACCTTGCCGGTGCCGGGGACGAGACGGACGCGGGCGACGGCGTTCTTACGACGGCCGGTACCCTGGTAGACAACGGTGTTCTCAGCCATCTTTAAGCCTCCAGCTCAATCTTCGTGGGGTTCTGGGCAGCGTGCGGATGCTCGGCACCAGCGTAGACCTTAAGCTTGGTCATCTGGGCACGGCCGAGAGTGGTCTTGGGCAGCATGCCGCGAACGGCGCGCTCGATGACCTTCTCCGGGTGCTTCTCCATAGCCTGGCGGAAGCTCTCAGCCTTGAGGCCGCCGTTGTAGCCGCTGTGGCGATAATAGGTCTTCGTGTCGGCCTTGTTACCGGTAAGCTGGACCTTATCGGCGTTGATGACGACAACGAAGTCGCCGCAGTCGCTGTTGGGCGTGAACTGGGGCTTGTTCTTACCGCGCAGGATCATTGCGATCTGGGTGGCAAGACGGCCCAGGACAGCACCATCGGCGTCGACGAGAACCCAGTTGCGCTGGACCTCGCCCTGCTTGGCGTAGTGAGTCGATTTCGAAATCACTTAGACTCCTCCATGTACAGTACGTGTTGTTACAGAGATTCACGGGGCTCTGCAAGTAACCCGTCCATATTACCCCGCTCGCCGCCCGAGTCAACAGGTATTTTGGCTCCGACCAGAGTTTCTGCACATGTCGTCCATGCCCGGTGCCTTCACGAGACAGGGCCCAGAGATCCCTCGGCGTGCGAATGGTTCTCTGGGCCCTGTCTTTTGTCGCTTTTTGTGGGTCGATCGTCTTAACGCTCAACGAACTCCTGTATTTCCGCAAGCAGGCGCTTTGCCTCTCGGCGGCCTTGGATATACAAGTCGAGCAACTTGGCCGTGTCGTGCTCCATATGGCCGACCTCGACCGGTTTTTGCGGAGCCACAATCAGGGCACGGCCCTCGCGCTCGTACTTCCAGAGGTGCATGCGCTGGACGTTATAGCGGTCATGGCGCGTCTCGATGGCCTCGAGCAGATAGGGATAGTCGCCATAGCGCGCACGCGCGGCCGGCATAAACTCGTAGGGCGCCTTTTCGTACGAGCGGTCCTGCGTGAGCACGACGACCGCGCGATCGTATCCGGCCTCTTCCAGCACGTGCTCGACAGGCACCGAATCTGCCACACCGCCGTCAACGTACTTGTGACCATCAATCTCGACCGGCGGCGTCACCAGCGGCAACGAGGTCGAGGCACGCACGCAATCGATATCGAGCATGGCGTTTTTGACGGGCAGGTAGGCAGCGGTGCCAAATAACATGTCCGTCGCGACAGCATACATTTCGATGGGGCTCGCGTCGAAGGCCTCGTTATCGAAGGGGTCTAGGCGATCCTGCACGTCGTTGAAAATAAAGTCGTAGCCGACGATGGAGCCCGTGGACGCAAACGATGCGGCACCCATGTAGCGGTTGTCATTGCAGAAGGTCAGGTTGATGCGATTGACGCGACCGATCTGGTGTGACTTGTAGTTGACGCCGTTGAGCGCACCGGCCGATACGCCATATACCGCCGGAATTTCGACACCGGCCTCCATGAGAACGTCGAGCACGCCGGCGGTAAACTGCCCACGAAAACTGCCACCCTCCAAGACGAGCGCGACCT
>USKV01000010.1 GCA_900555355.1 uncultured Collinsella sp. | reverse complement strand
TCTTGGGTCCGCGAATTTCATCGAGCGCCTCGGCGCGCTTCTCGAGCTCAATCTCGTACAGACGAGCCTTGAGGATCTGCATGCACGCGGCCTTGTTTTGAATCTGGCTGCGCTCGTTTTGGCACGTGACCACGATGCCGCTGGGAAAATGCGTCACGCGTACGGCGGAGTCGGTGGTGTTGACGCCCTGGCCGCCCGGGCCGCTCGCGTGATACACGTCCACGCGAATATCGTCGGGGCTGATCTCGATGTCGATATCATTGGGCAGCACCGGAATGACCTCGACGCCGGCAAACGTAGTCTGGCGGCGCTTCTTGTCGTCGGTGGGGCTAATGCGCACCAGACGGTGGACGCCGGCCTCGGCGCGCAGCATGCCAAACGCGTCCTTGCCCTCGACGGTAAAGGTCGCGCGATCGATGCCGATAACCTCGGCCGCGGGGCAATCGTTGATGGTGACCTTCCAACCGCGGCGCTGGCAGTACTTCATGTACATCTTAAAGAGCATGAAGGTCCAGTCCTGCGCCTCCAGGCCACCCTGTCCGGGCTTGATGGTCACAATCGCGTCGCCGTGATCGAACTCACCGGTAAACCAGCTCGAAAGCTCGAGCTCGTCGATAGAGCGGGCCAGGCGTTCTGCCGTAGCGGCAGCCTCCTCGCGCAATGCGGCGGCATCGGGGTCGTCGCCCATCTCCTCGGCAAGTTCCAGCGCCGCGCGGGCGTCAGATAGCTCGCCGCGCGCGGTATCCACGGCAGCGATATCTTCCTTGGCGCGAGCGATCTCCTCCATGGTGGCGCGAGCGGCGTCGGCGTCATCCCAAAAGCCGGGGGCCACGCTTTTGGCCTCGAGCTCGGTCACGCGCGTGCGCTTCTCGTCCAAATGAAGATACGACTCGACCTCGCCGAGCCGGTCCGCAAACGCGTCCAGCTCGGCGGGCGTTACCTCTAAAGCCTCGGCCATTAACGATTCCTGCCGTGGCAGTACTTGAACTTCTTACCGCTGCCGCAGGGGCAAAGGTCATTGCGGCCAACGTTGACGTACGGATCATCGCTCTCGGACTTGCGGTAGGTGGTCACCTTGCCGCCGTTGTTGACAGCAGCCGGGCCTCCCTGGACGGCCGTACGAGCCTGCACCTGCGCCTGCTTGCGCAGCACCGAGTCGCCGTTGTCACCATCGACCTCGGCAGGACCGGAGAAGCGCGCACCCTCGAGCGCGGGGTCCTCCTTGTGCTCCACAGCCTGCGGGGCAGCTTTGAGCTCAATGCGCAGAACAGTGCGCAGGTAATCCTCGTACATGGTGTCGACGAGCATCTGGAACGCGCCGTAGGCCTCGGTCTTGTACTCAACCAGCGGGTCGCGCTGGCCAAAGCCGCGCAGGCCGATACCGGTCTTGAGGTAGTCCATCTCCTGCAGGTAGTTCATCCAACGCGTATCGATTACGCGCAGCATGACCTGGGTATTGAGCTCGCGCATCAGGTCCTCGCCCAGGCGCTCGGCCTTCATGTTGTAGCACTTCTCAACATAAGCCAAGACATCGGCGGCCAGGGCCTCAAAGTCCTCGTCGGGGAACTGAGGGGTATCGATATGCCCGGTCAGCTCGACGACCCATTTGCGCAGACCCTCAAGATCGCGCTCGCCCTCGTGGCTGTCCTTGGTGCAGAACTCCTGCACACAGCGGTACACGGTATCGTGCATGACCTCGGTGATGTGGTCGGTCAGGTCCTTGCCGTCCAGAATCTTGTTGCGCTCGGCGTAGATGACCTGGCGCTGCTTGTTCATGACGTCGTCGTACTCAAGGACGCTCTTACGCATGGAGAAGTTGATGCTCTCGACCTTGTGCTGGGCGTTCTCGACGGCCTTGGAGATGATCTTGTGCTGGATGGGCATGTCGTCGCCCATGTCGGCCGTGACCATCATCTTGGAGACGCGGTCCATCCTGTCGCCGCCGAACAGGCGCATGAGGTCATCCTCGAGTGACAGGTAGAACTGGGTCTCGCCCGGATCGCCCTGACGACCGGAACGGCCACGCAGCTGGTTGTCGATACGACGGGACTCGTGGCGCTCGGTGCCGATGACGGTCAGGCCGCCCGCGGCAAGCACGCGCTCGCGCTCGGCCTTGCAGGTCTCCTTGGCCTCGGCGTTAAACTGCTCGAGCTGTTCGGGCGTCACGTCCTCCATGGTCAGGCCCTCGTACTCCAGGCGCTCGCGCACCAGCTCGTCGGGATTGCCGCCCAGCAGGATGTCGGTACCACGGCCGGCCATGTTGGTAGCGATGGTCACGGCGCCATAGCGTCCGGCCTGGGCCACGATATGGGCCTCGCGCTCGTGGTGCTTGGCGTTGAGGACCTCGTGCGCGATACCGCGCTTAGTGAGGGCGGCGGACAGTTTCTCGGAGCTCTCGATGGAGACGGTGCCCACCAGGACCGGCTGGCCCTTGGCGTGACGTCGCTCGACGTCGTCGGCAACGGCGTTGTACTTGGCCTGGATGGTGCGGTACACCAGGTCCTCGTGGTCAACACGCTGCACGGGCTTGTTGGGGGGAATGACCTCGACGGGCAGCTTGTAGATCTCGCGGAACTCGGCGTCCTCGGTGAGCGCCGTACCGGTCATGCCGGAGAGCTTGTCATACAGACGGAAGTAGTTCTGCAGGGTGATGGTGGCCAGCGTCTGGTTCTCCTCGCGCACGAGCACGCCCTCTTTGGCCTCGATGGCCTGATGCAGGCCCTCGGAGTAGCGGCGGCCTTCCATGATGCGACCGGTGAACTCGTCGACGATCTTGACCTCGCCGTTGGTGACCACGTACTGCTTGTCGCGGTGGAACATGTACTGGGCCTTCAGCGCCTGCTGCAGGTGGTTGACCAGCTGGCCGGAGAGATCGGCATAGATGTCATCGATACCCAGGCGGCGCTCGATCTTCTTAAGGCCGCGCTCGGTGGCGGCGATGGTGTGCTTGGCCTCGTCCATGACGAAGTCGCCCGTGGGCTCCACGTCCTCGGTGGCGGTGAGCATGTCGTGCGAGACGTCCTCACCGCGCTCAAGGCCGCGCACGGCGCGCGCGAAGTCCTTGTAAGTGCTGGCGGACTTGGTGCCGGCGCCCGAGATGATGAGCGGCGTTCTGGCCTCGTCGATCAGGATGGAGTCGACCTCGTCGACGATGGCGTAATGGTGGCCGCGCTGAACGCGCTGCTCGGGGCGGGTGACCATGTTGTCGCGCAGGTAGTCGAAACCGAACTCGGAGTTGGTGCCGTAGGTGACGTCTGCCTGGTAGGCCGGACGCTTGAGCTCGAGCGGCATATTGTTCTGGAGCAGACCGACGGTCATTCCCAGGTACTTGTAGATGCGGCCCATCCACTCGGAGTCGCGCTTTGCCAGGTAATCGTTGACGGTAACGACATGCACGCCCTTGCCGGCGATAGCATTGAGGTAGCCGGCCAAGGTGGAGACCAGGGTCTTGCCTTCGCCGGTCTTCATCTCGGCGATATGCCCCTCGTGCAGCGCCATGGCGCCGATGAGCTGTACATCAAAGTGACGCATGCCCATGGTGCGCTTGGAAGCTTCGCGCACGGTAGCAAAGGCCTCGGGGAGCATGTCGTCGAGCGACTCGCCGTTGGCGTAACGCTCGCGGAACTTATCGGTCTGGGCGCGGAGCTCCTCCTCGGTCATCTTCTCAAACTGGGGCTCAAGACCGTTGATCTGATCGACGATCTTGTAGTAGCGCTTAAGGTCCTTATCGGATCCAAAGGACAGCAGCTTTGACATGAATCCCATGTGGTTTTCCTTTTTGGCCATCGCCCGCGGCATGAAACCTTGGACGAGTTAAACACAGATATTTGTACTTTAGCCAAACAAGGCGCGGCCTATACGGTCGACCTCGACCGCCACGTAATAACTACGACCAACCTGCCAAAAAGGGACTGGTTTATTTTGACAGCTTTTATCTGGGAAAACGCTGTATCTCTGCAATTTGGTACAAGCTAACCCGTCCCCTTCGCACCAATCTGGTGCAATGGGGACGGGTTAGCTTGCACCAATAAAAAGAAAAGGGCCGCGCACCCAAACGGATGCGCAGCCCTTTAGCCATGAATGCGAGCGATTCCGCGGCGAGCTATTTACTCAGCAGCCTCGGTGGTCTCGGCCTCGGCAGCGGCCTCCTCGACGGGAGCCTCTGCGGGAGCCTCGGCGGCCTGCTTGGCAGCCTCCTCGGCAAACTTAGCAGCACGCTTGGCCTTCTCGGCAGCCTTAGCCTCAGCGGCGGCCTTGCGAGCGGCCTCGGCCTCAGCAGCCTTGGCGGCCTTGGCAGCCTTGGCCTCCTCGGCCTTCTTGAGCTGGGCGGCAGCGGCGCCACCGAACTTGTCGGCGAAGCGCTGGACGCGTCCACCGGTGTCGACGAACTTCTGCTGGCCGGTGTAGAACGGGTGGCACTCGTTGCAAAGCTCGACCTTCATCTCGGACACGGTAGCGTGCGTCTTGAAGGTGTTGCCGCAGGAGCACGTCACCGTGCACTCGACATACTGGGGATGGATACCCTGCTTCATGGTAGGACTCCTTATTGGTCAGGCGCTGGTTACCGATCAGCGCATAAGGCGTCTTGGTTTCCGACCAAGACAACAAACTCGGCTATGGTACCACGGCGCAGCGTGTCCCACAAAAGGTTCACGGTCTTTTCGGAACGACACGAATCTGACCCATCGAAACACATCTCCACCGTTCCTTCAACTGGGAAAATGCCGTCCCCGGGGCCTGAGAAGGGCCCCGGGGACGTTCGACTGACTGCGGGAACGGCCTTTCCGCTCAATGTGTTCGGCTGAGATCGGAAATCAACCAAACTGAACTAGGTTCAGTTGACATGGTTAAAAACGAGGGGCGACGCTTTTGCGTCACCCCTCGTCCCGGCCGGGTTGCTTTAGTTGTACACACGGTAGTTACACTTGAACTGGGTTATGTGTCCATAGTTGGAGCGGTACCAACCCGACGTATAGCTGATTGCCTCTGCGCCTAGATAGTCGTAGCCCTTGTTGTAGCGAAGCTGACGGTAGGTCGTGTCGTACTCTGCTACGTAAAACGTGTCTCCAGAGAAGGCTTTGTACCGGTCCTTAACCGTCGAAGCCATGTACGCGGGTTCGACATCGCCTTTCTCCCCGTTGAGCGCATAGACGGGTGCCGCGATTCCGCATAAAGCCGTTGCCACGAGGATGGCGTAGACAGCCATGCGCGACGCATTGGACTTCAGCTATTCAAATAGTTTCATGTCATTCACCTCCTTCGTATGTATCGAGGTATTCCTGCTTGAGCGTCTGCGAGGACGACTTGATCTTTTCCACGAGCGTGCCGGCCTCGATGAAGTAGAACGAGTTGGTGAGGTCTGCCAGGTCGTCGAGCAGATGGCTTGAAATGAGCACGCTTCGTCCCCGCGCCACCTCGCTGCGCATCGCGTCGCAGGAGGTTTTCCGCTTTCCCGGATCGAGGCCGTTCAGCGGTTCATCGAGGATGAGGTACGGGCAATCGGTCGATATCGCCATGGCAAGCTTTACCTGCTGCTTCATTCCTGTCGAGAGTTTACGGGTCGGCTTGTCGAGATATGAGGAGATTCCGAGGGAGCTGCAGAGCGAGTCGATGTCGGCGGCCGATTTCCACGCCTCCCTAACGAAAGCAAGGTGCTCGAGGGCCGATAGCGTGGGGTAAAGATCCGTGCCGCCCGAAGAGCTCAGGTAGACGAGTTCTGCAAATTCGGCTGATTGACGTTGGCTGATTCCATCTGCCACCAGGCTTCCCGAGCGGATACGGTTGGGAAATTGGCCCGACAGCGCTTCAAGAAGGGTGGTTTTCCCCGAGCCGTTGGGAGCAATGAGGCCCGCCGCCGTTCCCGGGCTCAAGAAAAGCGATCCGATTGAAAGTATCGTCGTGCTTCCGTATCCCACGCTCACGTCCAGAAGCTCGAGCCCATGGTGCTTTTTCGCGGGTCCAGACTGTTTGGGCGAACGTGTCGCAACGGCGCCGACCGCAAAAAAGACCGCGACGTATGCCAGGGCCACGGCAAGCATCGATGCACCGCTTGAACCGGAGCCAATGAATTCTGTCGGGAAGCATCCTACGTAGCCCGTTGCCTCGATAGGCGAGAATACGGCCAGCGGCAGGAGATTGAGCGCGGCGTTATGCCCCAGTGCCGAATCGGACAGTAACGGGAATACCGGGGCCGCGACAAGCAGCGCGGAGGTAAGGGGGCCCGCGAGGACGCGCCTCGTTGCGGTCGATAGGACGACGGAACAAACGGATATCAAGGTTCCGCCCGCAAGCAGCGCGAGAAGCAGGGCTGTGAAGACGTTTCCCGCGGTCGTGGTGGTAAGCGCGCCGTCATGGAAGAAGGCGATCGGGTACCCAATTTGCCCGAAGCCGTTTAGGACCAAGGCGTAAATGCCCCCGGGTGCGAGGCCGGCGAGGAGCATCGCGGTCCCCGCGACGATTATCGAAAACACGATCTGGATAAGGCGCCGGAATTTGGGCACGGGCGCCTTCGCCGCCAGGGTCCCGGGCCTTGTGGCGCCGAGCACGAGTATCGACGAGAGAAGGAAGGGGATGAAGGGAAGGAAAGACGGCGCCGTGGCAATGGCGTAAGGCAGGAAGGAAAGGAATGGCAGGTCGTTTGCGGAGGCCGGGATATCCGTGATGCCGGAGCTGCTCAGGGCACGGCAATATGCGAGCGCTGCGTCATTGGTCTCTCGGTCTCCCACGATGGACCCGGATTGGAAGCCTTCGCCCATGAGCGCGTAGTAGCTCTCGGCAGAATCGAGAAAGGCGGCGTCGGTTTGAGCGGCGAGGGCGGCGTTCGCGTATCTTGCAAGCTCCGCGTCATTTTGCTGCTCTGGAGATAGGTCTGTGCCGCTGGCCTGGGGCGCGCGCGTATTGAATGCGTCGACAAAGCCCTGCATGCCCTGCTTCATAAAGAAGGGCCCGTAGATGGGTGAATTGAACGCAATGGGGACGGAAAAGGCTGCAGCGAGAACGAGCGTACAAATCCATACGGCCTTGTCTCTTAGGATTAGTTTGAGAAGAAGTCGACAGTACATTTAGAAGCACCTACGTTCCTCAAAGAATTGTTAGATTAAAAGTAACAGACCGGATGAAGATACGTGCGACGGGGGCGAGGCGAATGGCTGAGCGGTATCGATATGCGGGTTCAACGGTATCACATTGGCCACATAGATTTTTAACTTGCATTTCTACCCGCCCTTTTCGTAGAGTCGCCGATACGTGCTTAGCGCACCCTCGGCGCGTCCGGCAGGCTTTGCGAAATGGGATCCAGGAGACTTCGGCGCAGCATCATCTTGCGGAATGCTTCTAATGAGCCTCCCATCCTTCAAAAACAGAATCTCATCGCACAGCCTATCGACCGAATCCAAGATGTGGGATGACATGATGATGCACGTACCAGAATCGGCCAGCTTCCTGAGAATCTCGGAATGCAAGTCCACCCTGCTGGGGTCGAGCGCGTTCATGGGCTCATCTAATAGAAGGTACCGCGCGCCCGTCGCATACGCAATCGCCAGGGTAAGCTGCTGCTTCATGCCCTGGCTCAGAGTGCGGATCCTCATCTTCGCGAACTCGCCTATCTGCGTTTGTTCCACTATCTCTTCGATATCGCGAGCATGCGGCCACATATCGCAAACCATCTTGAGGTGATCTTCCGCACGCAATCCGGGATACAGCAGCGTCCCCTCACCAGGTGCATAGAAGATCATAGAACGGACCTCTCTCGCACCCGTACCCTGCACCTCATCCAGAACGATGCTCCCGTCCACGCGAGGACCCGGCAAACCTGCCATCGCACGCAGCAACGTCGTCTTTCCATGCCCGTTCGGAGCGACGAGACCGTAGACCGTACCCGGGGCAAACTCAGCGTTCACCGAATCTACGAGCACCTTCTTTCCATAAGAGATCGTCAGCGTTTGAAGGTCAATCATCGAGATCATCCCCTTTCGATCTTTGGAACACTCAGGCGCACCATCAACGGAGATACGGCGCCCAAGACCACCAGCAGAGCGCCCGATGCGCCGACGACCTCTCCAAAAGGCATCGCGTTCGTCCCTCGCCCAAGGAACCCAATCGTCCCCACCTGGGAAGCGGGATCAAACGAGGCGAATGGAGCCAGCAGCGCGACGCCCATGCCCACGCTTTCAACATGAGCGCTCAACGAACCCAACACCAAGAGAACCGCGCAAACCATTCCGGTGACAACGGGGTTGCGGCTAATCGCTGCTGTCAACGCAGCGACGACGGAAATCACGCCGTATGCCATGACCAGCAACGGAATACTGCACAACACCGCCTCCCCCACCGTGGACGTTGTCGAAGCTCCCGCCCGAATGAGAGCGACGGGATACTCCGATCCACCCGCACCGTTCTTAATCACGGACACAACGACAGCGGGAACCATCGACACCAAAAGCAGCACCAAGCCAAGCAGGAGAGCCAGCGCAACAGCCGTCAGAAAACGCACATGCGCTGTTGCGGGGATCTGGAGAACCAGAAGGGAACGACACTGCAGGTGGGTGCACGCGAGCGATGTGACAACCACGGGCAACAGCAAAAATAAGGAGGGAAGCGCTGCCTGGAGATACGAAAGGAGGATTAATGGGGGCATCTTCGTACTTAACTCGTAAACCTTGGGGTCCGGCAAGCTCGCGATCGACTCAAGCAGAAGGGCGCGCGCCTCCGCACGAGAAGGAGTCTCCGGCTCGATTCCGATCGATTGCAGGAGAGTCGCATCTGCCGCGCCCAGCTCACCTCGAGCGCGCTCGTACGTCGCAAGGCTTCGAAACCCCTCCGCAGGCATAGGCGCGTACACGAAACCCGAAAGAGCATCCCGCATGTCTTCCAGGGCCGCTTTGCCCTCGACGTCCATATTCGCAGCGTTCTGCTCTAGATACCGATCTATTGAACGGAGCTCCCCATCCCTATACCGAACAACGGAAACGTTATCAGCGTCAGGAAACATCTCGACCAGAGCCGGGGCCAGCATCGTCGTCGACATTGCAATCGCGCATACGGCGAGGGTAGGAGAACGCAGGAGCAGTTTCCCCATCGTTCTTACGTATGCAACGGCGGAGGCACAAGCGCTCGAACGAGTTGCCGTTCTCGATGCAGTGAAGGAACCTCTCTCAAGACAAATCGGGGATATCGGGCACGCGCAGCCGCTCTTTCCAGCAACGCAAAGCAGACTAATTGCCAGCACCTCGATCCCGATTGCGCATACGAGGGCAATCGCGCCACGCTCGAAGCAAAGTCCAGGCAGATTCACTATCTGCGTTGTCGGGTACGGGCTATAGGCGCCGACGGTCAACTCAGTGTTCGCATACGTAAGGGGATTCAACAGGGCGAACTCACGTAAAGCGATGGATCTTCCGTAATACCCGGGAACCATCGTCACCCCCATCAGGGCACATACGAACACGATTCCAAGCGTAGGGTTATTGGCAATCTTCACGGCAAGGTGAACGACAAGCGAGACGAACGCTGCCACCAAGAATTGCAAGATGGCCGTCTGCGCGAACACCAGCCAAGCCGGTTTGATAACCGGAGTCGCATATTGAATGTAGCCTATCGGATAGAACGGCGAGCCCGGGCCATTCTTCACAAGCGCGGCGATTATCCCTGGAAGATTGATGGCGAGGACGGCAAGCATTGCAAAAACACTCGCCCATACGCTCGATGCAACAAGTCTACCCAGCTCGCCCATCGGTGCCTGGATGATGAGCTTTTCACGTTTGTTAAGACGCGCGGCAAGGAACGAGACGGCAACGGCCGTTGCGACCCATAGCAAGTACTCCTTCGATCCGTCATAATAGGTGTACTCTCCATCCGATATCTGCAGAAACGGAAGTAGGGGAGAGAGCGGTGCCAAGATAAGACGTCCCGCGGCAAGAGGGTACAGAAGCGCGGGCATGCTTGATGAAGAGGTATAGACACCGTCCTCCCCCGCATTCACAAGCGCATCCGCATAGGATGCTGACAATTCCTGCTCAACACGGGTTATTCCCGACTCGAGGTATTCGACCCGTCCGTCGATGCCAGCCGCGCTCCTGAAGACGGGCAGAGCACAAAGAACCATCAACGCAACAACGACAACACAGAGCGACCTGGAGGAGAGAAGCGACCTAAAGATCGCCTTCGAGATTTTGAGCATATTCATCGCCAACCTTAACCTCATCCAGTCGGAACAGAGGGGCCGAACAAAATGCTCGGCCCTTATTACTTGCCGGCAAAGTCAATTTAACATAAACTGTTAAAAAGTAACCTGAGTTCTTTAAATTCTTCGGAGGTTATTATGAGTTCCGACAATCGCACTCCCCGGCTTCATTCCTTCCGTATCGCATGTGCGATAGCCTCTGCGACCCTTTGCGCCACCGCCATCGCACAAGTGGCGTTCTCCTTAAAGCCAGCAATCGAAGTGCTCGACAACCCTGTAATTGCAGACTCCCCCGCGTATCCAGCACTTGCGATCTCGACATTGGTCCCTGCCGTCATCGGTATCGCTACGACCATCCTCAGCGCCGTTCTCGTGTGGACGATCAAGAGCGGAGACCCCTTCAAGAAAGGGTCTGCGACATGCTTGAAGGTGCTCGGCATTCTCTTCGTTGTTCAAGCTGCCACCAGCCTCTACGCCGGCTCACTCAAAACCTCCGTTTCGATGTTTGGCGGCGAGGGGGCCGTCGGCGCCCAAGAGATCGCTTCATCATTCGATTGGACCTCTCTGGTTCTCGGCATCGTCCTGTTCATGCTTTCCCAGCTCTTCTTGTACGCCCGAGAGCTGTACCTCGACTCCGACGAGATTGCGTAAGGAAACGCCATGCCCGTAATTGTTCGCCTCGACAAGATCATGGCCGAGCGAAAGATTTCCTCGAACGAACTTGCCGAAAGGATTGGAACCACGCCCGTGAACCTGTCCCGTATTAAAAAAGGGCATATTCGCGGCATTCGCTTCAACACACTCGAGCAGCTATGCCTCGCCCTTCGTTGCCAACCCGGAGACCTTCTCGAAGTCATGAGCGAAGAGGATGCCCGAAAGGAGTTCGGACTCGATTGGTCCGCCGAGGATTAGAGGGCGGTCGTACTCGCCCTGCACACGGGGATGCGAATCGGCGAGGTCTGCGGCCTTCGGTGGTGCGATGTGGATTTCGAGACGGGCCTGATCTCGATCAGACACTCGGTGGCGTACGCGAAGGGAATGGGTTCGTTTATCAAGGACACCAAGACCCATGACGCCAGGGGTATCCCCATCGACCCGGTCGGCCTACTCCCCTTCCTGAAGGAGACCCACGAGATCGACTGCGGAAAGCTGCGCTTGCGCGGCCTTACCGGGGCGGTCGAGATCGGGGACTGCTACATCCTGTCGGAGCCGGGCGCGACCTTCGCGACGACAAGCTATATCCGCAGGGCGTTCAAGACGTTCTCGGAGACCAACGGCCTCATAGGCACCAACGACGAGCTGATCACGTTCCACGGCCTTCGCCACACGTTCGCAACGCAGTGGATCCGCCAAGGCGGCGATATCAAGGCGCTCCAATCGATCCTCGGCCACAAGGACGCCATGGCGACGCTCAACGTCTACGCCGACATCGAGCCCATCTCCAAAATCCATAACATGCTGCGCGCCACGCCGTGCCTTTGGCGCGGGCACCTCGGGCCGAGGGTCGATCCGGGTCCCATGTTCCAACAGAGGATCCAGGAGTCCATCGAGACGCTCCAGGCGTTCGGCTACGGCATCACCGAGCCGGACGACCGAAATATCGCCATACGCGACGTGAAGACGAACAGTTGGCTCTAGCTCACCGAGTACGCGGCAGTGCTGGGCCCATCCCAACTGAGGTCACGGTGGTCCGATAGGGGCGCCGCCCGCGGCATGCGCCGCGGAGCGGTATCCCCTACCGAAGGGCGGGGATGCCCTCCGCTTCCAGTTCGGAATCAGCCGTCGGAGGCGTTCGGCTGACTGCGGGAACGGCCTGTCCGCTCAATGTGTTCGGCTGAGATCGGAAATCAACCCAACACGAGCCGGACACGCGCCAGACGGCTCTTCCCCGTACGGCCTTCCCCCTTACGCTCATGTTGCAGGCATGTAACGCCGCAGCGAGCGCGCCTTTTTTGCGCCAGACAGGTACAATGATGAACACTGTACCGTAGCGGAGCGCCCCGCGCGCGCCGCAATCACGCGAAAGGGTTTCCCATGGCCGAGATCTCGTCCTCCCGTATCGTCATCACCGTCCTTGGCAAGAACCGCCCCGGCATCGTCGCCGGCGTCACCCGTGTCCTAGGCGAGGCCAACGTCGACATCCGCGACATCACGCAGTCCATTATCGAGGACATCTTCACCATGACCATGCTGGCCGATACCGCCGAGTCCAAGCTCGACTTCGCCGAGCTGCAGAAGGCGCTGGCCGAGGCCGGCGAGCTTTCGGGCGTCAACGTGTCCATCCAGCGCGAGGACGTCTTTAACTTTATGTACCGCCTGTAGCGAACAAGCCGCTGGGGATAGCCTGACGCGCGCATGCCCATGCAAGCCACCCCGATGCGGCCCGGAGAGGAGCGCGCATGGCCTACGATGCCAAGAAAATCTACTACCGCTTCGATGACCATCTGAGCCGCCTGGTCTTGGATTATGAGGCGAGCCGCCAGATTTCGCCCGAAAGCGAAAACCTCTACCACGGCCTGCCGACCGACCCTTATGACGAGGGCTTGTTCGAAGAGCACAATGTCAAGCGCGGCCTGCGCAATGCCGACGGCTCGGGCGTGGTCGCGGGCCTTACCCGCATCTCGGACGTGCACGGCTACAACAAGGTCGACGGCAAGGTCGTGCCCGACCAGGGCAAGCTCACGCTGCGCGGCTATAGCATCGAGGATCTGGTCAACAATGCCCAGGCCGAGGATCGCTATGGCTACGAAGAGATCGCCTATCTGCTCATCACGGGCTCCCTGCCCACCAAGGAAGAGCTTGACGGTTTTTGCGAACGTCTGGGCGCTTTTAGGCACCTGAGCGACGAATACGTCCGCGAGTTCCCCCTGACCACGGTGTCGTCGAGCATCATGAATGTGCTTCAGCGCGCCGTGCTGCTGCTCTACGCCTTCGACGCCGAGCCTGACGCCATTACACCCGAGCACGAAATCGACGTCGCCATTTCCATGCTCGCACGTCTCCCGCGCATCGCCGCCTTCGCACACATGGCCTCGGTCGCCAAGCTTCGCGGCTCCGAGGTTCACGTGCCGCACCCTACGCCCGGTCTCTCCACCGCCGAGACCATCCTACAGGTCCTGCGCGGCGGCATGGCGTTCACCCGCGATGAGGCGATGCTGCTCGACGTTATGCTCATGCTGCATGCCGAGCACGGCGGCGGCAACAACTCCACGTTCGCCTGCCGCGTGCTGTCCTCCTCGGCCACCGACCCGTATTCTGCCTACGCCGCGGCCATCGGCTCGCTCAAGGGCCCGCGCCACGGCGGCGCCAACGCCAAGGTCGTGTCCATGCACGAGGACATCCGTGCGCATGTCTCCAATTGGGAGGACGAGGACGAGATCGCAGCCTACCTGGGCAAGATCCTCGACAAGCAGGCCTTCGACGGCACGGGCCTCATCTACGGTATGGGCCATGCCGTCTACACGCTGAGCGACCCGCGCGCCGAGGTGTGCCGCCGTTACGCGCGCACGCTTGCCGCCAAGAAGGACTTGGGCGAGGAGTTCGCGCTCATCGAGCGCATCGAGCGCCTGGCCCCGCAAGTGATGCGCGATCACGGCATGACCAAGCCTATCTGCGCCAACATCGACCTGTACACGGGCTTTATCTACAAGATGCTCGGCGTGCCCGAGACGCTCTTTACGCCGCTGTTCGCCGTCGCCCGCATGGCCGGCTGGTCGGCACACCGCATGGAAGAGCTCTTCTGCGCGCACCGTATCATCCGCCCCGCCTATCGTCCGATGATCGAGCCGCTGGAGTACAAGCCGCTCGCCGACCGCTAGGACGCGGACCGTTATAGAACTCGAGCGTGGCCAGGGCATCACCGCCCTCGGCCACGCTTTTTATGCCAGTAGAAAGGATCGCAACGAATGATTGTGTTTTCCGATATGGATGGGACGCTGCTGACGAGCGATAAGCAAATGAGCGATGCCACCTGGGCGATGCTCGACGAGCTCGCACGTCGTGGCATCGAGTTTGTTCCCTGCACGGGACGTCCACTGTCGGGCATCTTTGAGCCCATCCTCGCCCACCCCGCCTTGCACTACGCAGTCTGCGCCAACGGCGCCAGCGTCTGGCAGCTCGACGACGATGTGCCCACCGACGCCTCGCGCGCCACGTGCATCTTGAGCCGTCCGCTCGATTGCGGCATTGCCCACCGCATCCATCGCATTGCCGCCGGCCACGATGTGACCTTCGATATCTTCGCGGATGGGCAGTGCTTCCTCCCCCGCTCGCTATACGGGCGTCTGGATGAGTTCTGTGGCGGCGACCCCCACATCGCGGCTTCGCTCAAGCGCACACGAACGCCGATCGACATGGATATCGACAGCAAGATCGACGAGGTTGAGACACTCGAACGCATCGCCATGTACTGGCACGACCCGGCCGATCGCGATGCCATCGCAGCGGAGCTCGACACGCTCGAAGGCATTGAGGTCACGCGTTCATACTCCATGAATATCGAGGTCATGGGCGAGGGCGCCACCAAGGGAACGGCATTGGCTTGGCTATGCGGGCATCTGGGCGAGTCTCTCGCCGACGCCTGGGCGTTCGGCGACAACATCAACGACATCCCCATGCTGCAGGCAGCGCGCCATGGAATGGCCATGATCAACGCCGAGCCCGAGGATCGCGAGGCCGCCGACGCCATTACCGAATACGACAACGACCACGACGGCGTCGCCCGCACCATCATGGCCGCCCTCGCCTAGTCATTGGGGACGTTCTTATAGTCATTGGGGACGTTCTTAAACGACTAGTCATTGGGGACGTTCTTGAATGACTAGTCGTTGGGGACACTCTTCGCGAAAAAGCTGCAAGGACTGTCCCCGGTTGCCGGCAGAAAAGGAACGTCCCTAACTGCCGGATTAGGCGAGGCTCTCCAGAACACGGCGGAGCTCCTGCTGGACAGCGTGGTCGCGGTTGCGCCCCACCACGCGATCGGCGACTGCCTTGAGCGCGGGGCGTGCATTTTCCATCGCGCAGCCCGTACCGACAAAGCGAATGATCTCATAGTCGTTCATCGAGTCGCCAAACGCCATGACCTCGTCGCGTTCGACGCCATAGTGCTCAATGAGCTGCTC
>USKV01000009.1 GCA_900555355.1 uncultured Collinsella sp. | reverse complement strand
CGATGAACTTCGTGCCCCGCCGTCCGGGAGGACGCCTCTTTATTGATGGGAGGCCTGATAGGTCGATGGTTCCGTGCCCGGATGCGTCCAAAGTGGGACGGGCTTTCCGGATGGGCAGGCTTTCGAAAAATGCGTCCCGGAATTTGCCTTTGGAATGGGACGTAGTTTCCCGTTGAGGTGCTTTGCGGAAAGTGCATCCCACTCTGGGCGGTCGAAGTGGGACACACTTTCCCAAAGGCGCTCCAACGGGAAATTGCGTCCCATTATTCGGTCAAGAAACGGGATGCATTTTCCCAATGAGAGCAAAACCGGAAAATGCATCCCACAATCAGCCCTCAAAGTGGGACGCCGTTTCCCAATGAGGCTCAAGCGGAAAATGCATCCCGGAATTTGCGCTCAAAGTGGGATGCGGTTTCCGGTTGAGGGTCTAAGGGGAAAATGCGTCCCAGAATCGACGCTTGAAATGGGATGCAGTTTCCCGATGAGGCACTCGACGGAAAATACATCCCAGAAATGGCCTTTGAGCTGGGATAAGATTTCCGCGGCATCTCGGATTCTCAAAAATGAGACACGCCGTTGGCGAAAATGAGACACGTGATATCGGGCATCGGATGTATCATTTGCAAAAATGAGTCCACTCCACTCGAATAAAGCGAGGTCCCTCATGTACGTTCCACACCCCCGTATCCGTAGGCTGTCGAAAATCCCGCTTGTTGGGACGGCGGCGCTTGCTGCGTTGATCGCCACGAGCGTCGCCTGCTTCACGGCCACGCCCCAGGTTGCCCAGGCGGCAGACGCGCCCGCAATCACCGATATGACCGAGCAGGATTATCAAGCCCTGGGTCTGGGCACGAGCGAGGACATTCCGGCCGATACCGTTGGCCCCTATTCCACTGATACCCCCACGACGTTTGCCACGCGCAGCGAGGTCTATATGGCAGCTAACGGTAGCCATGGCAATCGCTACACTCTGCGCGACAAGCTCGAGAACGTCGAGCGCGGTGACATTGGCGGCAGCAGCAAACTCACCGATGGCTATGGAAGTGTGTGGGGCGCCGCAAAGTTCTGGCAAAACGTCAACAACTTCGATACGAACAGCGATCTCTACAAGCATAGCGACTACGGTGGCGGCACCTGGTCGTACCTAAGCAACAATGAGTCCTCAACAGTACTCGCCAACGACAACAACGGTTTCTCGGGCATTCACGCCACGAGTGTTGAGTTCTGCAGCGACGCCAGCACGGGCAAAAAGAGCCGCGTTGCCGAGCTCCGTGCCTACGGCGACAGTTCCTCCACGACGATTGACGGCAAGTCATACGCCGGAAAGGTTGAGCTGGTCCTCTACTCGTTTAGCAACGGGCGTACGCGCACTCTCGACACACACCTGCCGGTGACGGTCAACACTAATATG
The DNA here is from genome assembly GCA_900555355.1 of uncultured Collinsella sp. Classification (GTDB taxonomy): domain Bacteria; phylum Actinomycetota; class Coriobacteriia; order Coriobacteriales; family Coriobacteriaceae; genus Collinsella. The sequence continues at coordinate 14,116 of USKV01000009.1, read as the reverse complement.
ATGTACGAAGGCCGTTTTAAGTACCTGGATGCCGGTTACCTGCAAGAGCACGACGCCGTCTTTGATGTCGAGGCGGGCGATGTCGATGGCGACGGCGTCGACGAGCTTTTTGTCTACGCGGGCTGCTATGTCGACGAGAACGGCGTGCGCAAGGCTGTAGTCGACATGTATGACTTGGAGGGCGGCAACTGGAAGCAAAGCGTCGTCAAGATCGATGCCGGTAACGCCGCGGACTACACCACGCACAACAAGGGCGGGAACGACTCCTGGACGCAGCTTCAGTCAGCTCCTGTCGTTTCGCTAGCGGCCGGCGACCTCGATCGCGATTTTTGCGATGACCTCGCCATCGTGGTCTCGGCACCCTACGGCAAGAAGAATATTGATAAGTCGACGCATTGCGAGCTGTTTTCGTGGGATGCATCCAAGGGTGCGCTCGTCCATGTCGATGCTCTGGGCGACGCGGGCGCAATCTCCCTCTCCGCGAACGGCAAGACCATGGTCGCTGCGAATGCGACGTTCGGCACGTTTGCCGCCTACGATGAAGAAGGAAAGAAGACGGGTGAAACCGTCACGGGCCTTATTCTTGCGGGCTATGACTGGCAACGCAGCGCTTTTGATTACGGCGCTTCTGACGGCAGCAAGGGGCTGTACGGCGCGCTGTACCGCTACGCGTATTTTTGACTCGGAGTCTGGCGAGTTCAAGCTTTCCGATTGCAAGGAATACAGAGACGGGCTCCTCGCCTCCTATGGGCTGATGCATGTGCCCAACAGCGCATGGAAGGATAGCGCTCAGGATAAGCGCTATCCGTGCACCTTGGCGCCTATTGCCCTTGCCACTGCCAACCTTGACGGCCTGTCCGAGCAGCTGGCGGTCGACGAGGTGCTCGTGGGCGGCGATGTGTTCCGCGACTTTGCCTGCAACACGGCACAGAGCGGGGCTCAGGGCTTGGGGTCCATGGTCGGAACCATGAGCATGAGCGGTCAGCAATACAACAGCAGCAACAAGCATGACCACAAGGGTATAGAGCAGGTGTGGATCAGCGACGTCAAGGCGGGCAGCGTCTCGGGTTCGGACCGCTATAACGAGAGCTTTATCGCCGTGGTGGGCAAGCACCGCGACGAGGACCTGCGCAAGAACGATGACTACTATTGGATGACCGCCTCGCATTTTTCGCTCGACGAGAACGGAAAGGTGCGCCGCGGCGAGGAGCAGGTGATTAGCGAGAGCAACCGTCGCGGCACTACCTACGGCACATTTATCTCGCTCGCGCTGCCCGATGTCGACAACGACAGCGTCAAGATCACGTACAAGGACCGCTACAAGGTCTATACCAACCCGCGCGTGCTTGCCGTGCTGCAGGATGCGCCCTATGTTGAGGATCTGGAGCAGGCATACGGCTATCTGGTGTTGGGCGGCACGTCATACGGAGAGGAAAAGGGCACGGGGACATCCCAGGGCTATACCATTGGCGCCGAGTTGGGCGTTGCCGTCGAGGTGCAGACCGGTCCGCCCCTGGTCGCGATGAATGCTTCAGTCGATTTTGCCGCCGAGGGATGCTATGACTACCGGAGCGAGCGCACGGTCAGCGCAAGCGTAAGCTATGAGTCGCATGCCGGCGAGGGTGACAAGGCCGTGCTCTACACGATTCCGATGGTCTATTACGAGTATGAGATCGAAAATGAGGAAACTGGTGGCAAGGGCGTGATGGCGGCGCCCGTGTCGCTCGGCGCGCAGACCTCGGTCGTTAATGTCGAGGCCTATGACCGCATTGCCAAACAGCACAATATGACGCCGCTCAGCTACTTTTTGACCAACCGGTCGGGAGAACCCGGAACCTATCAAACGACGCTCAACGGCGAGACTCCCGTTGGGGATTCCTTTGGCCTGGGCAAGCCTGGCGTAACGCGCGCCTACACGCACGATGGGTTTAACGGCGCCGCCGCGCAGTCGGGGGCGAGCATTGAGCAGACCATCGAAGTCGAGGAGGGCAAGGAGCAGGAGCTCGAGCTCGGCTTGACGCTGAACGGCAGCGTTGTCATGGGCGCGAAGCTCGCAAAGCACGAGTTGTTTGGCGGCCTGTGCTTTGGTGCCAACGCCGGCTTTACTACGGGTAACTCCTCGAGTGAATCGACCGAATACGGCGGCACCGTCGACAACCTGCCCGAGGCCGCGCAGGGCAAGTACGGTTTTGTGTGGCGTCTGGGCGTCAACGCGGTGGATGTCGACAAGTTCGAGGCAGACTCGGGCGACAAACTCGGCACCAAGGACACCGACCAGTTCTGGATCGTGGGCTATGACGTTAAGGACGTCGAGATGCCCGACGCGCCGGCCGTGACGGGCTTTACGGCAAACGCCGTCGATTCGACCAGCGTTACGTTTAGCTGGGACGATGTACTCGCAAACAAGAGTGGCTTTAGCTACGGCGTGGGCATGCTGCAGAGCAATGCGGCGGATGCGGTCGTCAATAGCTGGAAGATTGCCGACAACACGCAGACCTCGCTCAAGTGGGATGGGCTGCAGCCCAATACGGAGTATCGATTCGCCATCGCCGCCGTTAAGAATGGATCCACGACCGAAACAGGTATTCGCTCGGCAATCATCACGGTCAAGACCATGCCCGATGGCATGACGATGACCGTGAGCGGACCTGCGGCGAATGCTGCGGAGGGGTCGGATCTTGGATACGACTCTTCGGTTGAGCGCGCGGCGGGAAGCCACCTGACGCTCTCGGCGATTGGCCATGTGAAGCAACTCGGTGCCGACGATAGCGAAACATGGCTGGCACCGACCTATATGTGGTACCGCAAGGGCCGCGGCGAGACAGAGTTTAAGCTCGTGGGTGCCGATGGCAACCTCGCGGCTGGAACGGCCTCAAAGCTCGAGATTGACCTGACCGCAGACGATGACGGTGCGCAGTATTACTGCCACGTGGGATACACCGACGTGGGCCTTGACACCGGCACGACGCTCGTGAATATCGAGGCCGAGGAGACGGCGCCCACAACGGTGAACGCCACCCCGATCCGCACGCGCCGCCTGTTCTCACAGGCAAGTGCGGGCGCCAAGAAGTTCCTGGACCATACGCTGGTAAACACCGCCGGCCCAACCGATTCCGAAGGCTCAAAGGACCCCGAGACTCCTGAGACCCCGACGAACCCGGACAAGCCCAAGTCCGACAACGGAGCTAAGACCGACACCAAGGTCAAGACTACGACCACAGCGAAGAACCTCGCAAACACCGGCGACCAAACATTCGCCCTAGTCGCCACCGCAGCAGCAGCGGGAGCAACGCTCGTAGTGATAGCCCTCATCATGCTGATCAAGCGCCGCAAGGCCCACTAGTAGCCAGTCGAACATATCGACAACCCAAAAACCCGGGTAGCCAAAAAACAGGCCACCCGGGTTTTCTGTTGAGTGGAGACTCCGCAAGCGGAAACTGCATCCCACAATTAGCGCCCGGAACGGGACACATTTTCCGTCAAGCCCTCATCCGGAAAATCCATCCCAGTTTGAGCGTCCAGACCGGGACGCACTTTCCCAAAGGGTCCTCAACGGGAAACTGCGTCCCATAATTAGGCCGAGAAATGGGATGAACTTTCCCAATGAGAGCCAACCGGAAACCACGTCCCAGAATCAGCCCCCAAAGTGGGACGCACTTTCCCAACGAGCCTCAACCGGAAAATACATCCCGGAATCCAGCTGAATAGTGGGACACACTTTCCCAATCGGGTCCCAAGCGGAAACTGCATCCCATTCCAGACAAGAATTACGGGACACACTTTCCGCAAACAAAGAAGGCCACATAACGTGGCCTTCAACTTATATATGTTCAGCAGATTCCCCCATGACAAGCCGTGCTCCAACAACAAGGCGTCTGTCCGGGCGGAGGCATATAAGGTTCATCGCGAGTTCTGCACGCAAAGAAGGCCACTTAATGTGGCCTTCGTCTTGCGCAGGACTGTCCGAGCAGGGAACCTTATATGCCTCCGCCCGGACAGACGTTTCAGTTATGAACTCGCAGCTAGTCGCTACTTGATCTTGGTCGTACCCGGCGCCAGGTTGGGGTCGGTCTCGTTGGCCTCGGTCTGGAAGTGCTCGGTGTACACGTTCTTGCCGTCGCGGAACATCTCGTAGTACTGCATCTTGGCGTAATCCTCGCGCGCCTTGGTGGCGGCTGCTGCTGCGGCGTCGTCGCCGGTGACGTTGGAGGAGAGTGCCCAACGCAGGCTGGCGTCCTCGTAGCCCACGGAGTTGATGGCGGGCAGCGACTCGCGCAGCGTCATGTGCGCCTTCTGGTAGTCGGAGAGGGGTGCGCCGATCAGCTGCATGAGTTGCGTGGACAGGTAGTTGGTGGACAGGTCGTCGACCTCGCTCGTCTGGTCGCAGCCGGCAACGTCGTAGTTGGCCCAGATGATGTAGTCGGTCTGCCACAGACGCTCCTGATGCGTGGCGTCGTCCTCGCCGGTAAACCACTTATCGTTGAACTTGGACGGGAAGAACGGCTGGTGGTCGCCCCAGAACACCACGACTACCTTACGGTCGAGCTTGCTCAGGGCGTTTAGGAAGTAGCGAAGCGCCTGGTCGGACTGCTCGATGCACGAGACATACTCGTCGACATCGGAGAGCGTGCCGTCCTCGACGGTCTTGGCGTCCAGATCGGTCGTGTCGATATTCAGGTGCATCTGCTTATCGACCGGCAGCAGACCCGTATCGTAGCCCGAGTGGTTCTGCATGGTCACGTCGAAGATAAACTGCGGATCGGCGTTCTGATCGAGCAGCTCAAGAATCTTGTCGTAGGTAGCCTGGTCGGTCACCATGCCGCGCAAGGTGTCGGCTCCCTGGAAATCGTTGATGGACAGGAACCGGTCAAAGCCAAAATCCTTGTAGACGTTCTCGCGGTTCCAGTTGGTGGCGTGGTTGGGGTGCATGGCCGTGGTGGAATAGCCGAGCGACTTGAACTGCTCTGCCAGGTTCCCGGTCGTTTCCATGTTGTAGATGGTGTAGGGGTACACGCCCGAGCCCAGGTTGGCCATGGAGTTGCCGGTCATAAACTCAAACTCGGTATTGGCGGTGCCGCCGCCGTAGGCGCTCACGTAGAGCTTGCCGCGGCTGAGGCAGTTGGACAGGCTCTTAAAGTACTGCGGGCCCTCGTAGCCGGCGCGCATGTTCTGATAGATCGACAGATCCGAGAAGGTCTCGTTCATGATGGCGATGACCGTGGGCTTCTCGCTGTCGAACTGCTCCTTTGCGGCGGTGCGCTCGTCACTCTTGGCTGCGTCGGACTTGTCGTAGGCCTTGGCGTACTTTTTGAGCGTGGCCTTGGCATCGTCGACGGAGTAGTCGGCGGGTTTGGGCGGCTTGATGGACTGCGCTGCACTAATAAAGGCGGGCAGGTAGCCCTCGCGCCAGTAGCTCTCGAGCGGGCGCCAGGTATAGACGGTGATGCCGAGGGTGTTGTAGTAGTCGATGAGCGTGACGTGCGCGGTCACGCCGCCCAGGCACAGCACGGCGACGAGCAGATTGGTGAGCAGCATGCGCTTGGCGTTGGCGGCGCCCTTCTGACGGTGCGGTGCCACCAGGCCGGCGTACTCGCACAGCAGCATAGCGATGGCGGTAAAGCCCATGGACAGCACGCAGAACAGCGAGATGGAGAAGGTGTAGCCGGTGCCGGCGACCGCGGCGGCGGTGGAGATGGCCGAAAGGTCGCCCGGCTGGATGGGCATGGATTTAAACGTGATGACGAAGAACTCGGCAATGCCCAGGACAAAGAGGGCAAAGGCCAGGACCGCGGGAGCTGCGCCGTGGCGCTGGAACAGGAAGAACAGGCCGACCATGAGCGTGGTGATGATGGCCCACTCGAGCAGGATGCACAGGGGGTAGACCCAGGTAAAGTCGTGGTTGGACGAGACCTCCATGCCCAGCAGCGCAAAGACGCCGGCGAGCAGCAGGCACAGGACGGCGGCGACGAGCGGTTTGCCCACAAAGGCGCCGCGCAGGCGGGCGAGCTTGCCGGTGGGGGCGGGGGCGTCGGGCCCGGCGAACGCAAAGACGCGCGGGGCGATGCGGTCGCGGGCGATACTGGCCCAAGCGCAGCCGGTGAGGATGGCATTGGTCAGGATGAGCATCACAAAGGCGAGCGGCTCGTTTTGCGCGACGAGGCCAATAGCGCCCCAGACGGTCAAAAAGAGCTGGAACAGGCCGAAGGCGACGCTCCACCCAAGAGCGCTTTTGGCAACGGTGCCCGACTGAGCGCGAATGGTCTTGGCCTCGCGCAAAACAAGGTAGACGGTCGCCGCAAGACCGACGAGCGAGATGGCGGCAGCGAACATGCTGAGACTCCTCACAAACTTAAAACCTACGAAAGCGGGGGTTTACCCGATTGTTACCTAAATATGCGCTGCATTTGCGGGCTGCGCACAACAACCAGCCATATTAACGCGCATGTGCGGCGGTGTGGCTCAATGTAGTGGCGACCTGCGCGATAATGGACGGGAATTACACGGAAACGTAAAGGCTTCTTAAAGAATTAGCGAGGATGAGGCGATGAACGAGCAGGTTTGCACCAAGGCTGTGGATACGTGTGGCTATCCGGTCGAGACCACGGGCAATGCGGTGCTGGACACGTTGGAGCACCGTTCCTCCACGCGTGCCTTCGCGCGTGATGACGACGATCGTCCCGTGGCGGTGACCGACGAGCGGCGGGCGGCGATTCTGCATGCGGCGAGCCGTGCGCCGTCGGCAGGCGCCATGATGATGTATTCCATCGTGAGCATTCGCGAGCAGGCTACGCTGGATCGTCTGGCCGACCTGTGCGACCACCAGCCCATGATCGCCAAGGCGCCCTGGGCACTCATATTTGTGGTCGATTATGCCAAGTGGATCGATCTGTTTGAGCACGTGGGCTGCTTTGAGCCCGAGTTTGTCGAGCGCACGGGCAAGGCGCCCCGCCGCGCGCCGGGTTTGGGCGACTTTGCCATCGCGGCCCAGGACGCCGTGATCGCCGCGCAAAACGCCGTGGTTGCCGCCGAGGCCCTGGGGCTGGGGAGCTGCTACATCGGTGATATCGTCGAGAATGCCGAGGAAGTTGCCGGGCTGCTGGACTTGCCGCCCTATACCATGCCGCTGTCGATGCTCATCATCGGCACGCCCCGTAAGGAGCGTCCGGCCATTGCGCATCCCGTGGTGAACCTGGTGCACGAGGAGCGCTACTGCCGCGCCGATGCCGCGACCATGGACGCGCAGGTGGCCGAGATGGACGCGATGTTCCGTCCGCATGCCCGCGTGGTGGGGGAGCGCGTCGTGGACATCTATACCCGCAAGCACACGAGTCCCTTTATGGCCGAGATGAGCCGCTCCATGGAGTGGTGGTTCAAAAATTGGCTCGGAAAATGACGGATGCGACAAAGAGACAGTCCCTTTGTCACATTCCATATCGCCGAGGTGGCTTAAAGGCCGTATAAATGTTTATCTAGCTGGGAAAACAGCGCCATTCAAACATGGGCCGATTACCTATAATTCCTTCGAACATTAAAGTTGGGAGGAAACCGGCTTATGGAACAAAAGGCCAAGGAGGCAGCTTCGCACGCTGCGATTCCTGTGAGCATCTCGGCGATGCTCGTCACGCTGGGCGTGGTGTACGGCGATATCGGCACCAGCCCTATGTATGTAACCAAGGCGCTCGTTGCCGGCAACGGCGGCATCGGAAGCGTGACGGAGGAGTTCGTGCTTGGCGCGCTCTCCCTTGTCGTGTGGACGGTCACGCTGCTGACCACCATCAAGTATGTGCTCATCTCGCTGCGCGCCGATAACCATGGCGAGGGCGGTATCTTTGCCCTGTACAGTCTGGTCAAGCGCTGTGGCAAGTGGCTTATCATCCCCGCCATGCTAGGTGGCGCCGCGCTGCTCGCCGACGGCATCCTCACGCCGGCCGTTACCGTTACCACGGCCATCGAGGGCCTGCGCACCATCCCGGCGGTCCATGCCGTGCTGGGCGATGACCAGGGCCGCGTCGTCGCCATTACGCTCGCCATCATCATCGTGCTCTTCTTGGTACAGCGCATCGGTACGGCCAAGATCGGTCACGCCTTTGGCCCCATCATGACGCTGTGGTTCCTGTTCCTGGGCGGCACGGGTCTGTTCTTTGTCTTCCAGCACCCCGCCGTGCTGCTGTGCCTCAACCCGGTGCGCGGCATCGCCTTTTTGCTGAGCCCCAACAACCACGCGGGCATCATGATTCTGGGCAGCTGCTTCCTCGCCACCACCGGTGCCGAGGCGCTCTACTCCGACATGGGCCACGTCGGCCGCGGCAACATCTACGCTACCTGGCCGTTCGTTAAGTGCTGCCTGCTGCTTTCCTATATGGGCCAGGGCGCTTGGCTTATGAACAACGCTGCCAACCCCGAGCTCATGGGCATTGCCGACCTCAACCCGTTCTACCAGATGCTCGCCCCGGGCCTGCGCCCGTTTGCCGTCGGCCTTTCCACCGTCGCGGCCATCATTGCCTCGCAGGCGCTCATCACCGGCGCATTCTCGCTGGTGTCCGAGGCCAGCCGTCTGGACCTTATGCCGCACATGCAGGTCTTCTACCCTGCCGAGACCAAGGGCCAGCTCTACATCCCCATGGTCAACAACGTCATGCTTGTCGGCTGCGTCATCGTGGTGCTGCTGTTCCAGAACTCGGCGCATATGGAAGCTGCCTACGGCCTTGCCATCACGCTGACTATGATGTGCACCACGCTGCTGCTCTTCTTCTACCTGCATGAGGAGCGCAAGCTCAAGGTTGCTCCGTGGATCTTCGCGGCCTTCTTCCTTTTGCTCGAAGGCTTCTTCTTCGTGAGCTCACTTACCAAGTTCTTCCACGGCGGCTACTTCACCATCCTCATGGCCGCGCTCATCATGGGCATCATGGTGTGCTGGTACAACGGTACGGCTGTTGAGCAGCGCCAGTTTACGCTGCTGCCGCTGCGCAGCTACCTGCCGCAGCTCAAGCGCCTGCGCGACGACGACCGTTACGAGCGCATGAGCGACAACGTCGTGTACCTGACCAAGGACACCCATACCGACTACATCGACCGCGACATCGTCTACTCGATTTTGGACAAGCATCCCAAGCGCGCTCGCGCCTGGTGGTTCGTGAATGTCGAGACCATGGACGAGCCGCATACCTTTGCCTATTCGGTCGAGACGTTCGGCACCGACTACGTGTTCCGCGTGCATCTGTACCTGGGCTACAAGATCAACCAGCGCGTCAATGCCTATCTGCGTCAGGTCGTTCAGGACCTGGCTGCCACCGGCGAGCTGCCGGCGCAGACGCATGACTACTCGGTCTACAAGGATCCGGGCAACATCGGTACGTTCAAGTTCGTCCTGATCCGTAAGCTTCTGGCGCCCGAAAGCGATGTGGAGCCGAGCGAGCGTACGGCCATCACGCTCAAGTACATCATCCGCCGCGCCGCCGGCACGCCTGCACGCTGGTACGGCCTGGAGAACTCCAACGTGAGCTTTGAGTACGTGCCGCTGTTCACCAAGTTCAAGGCCGTGAACAAGATGCAGCGCCTGGCTCCCAACGAGCGGCCGTAGTCGACGCTCGAGGTTTGTCTGCGAACGGGCGGGCTTGTAATGACGGAGATTGAGTCCTGGGAGGAAACCATGGATGCAAAGGTGCTTGACGGTTGCGATCTTGCTGCCGAGCTGGTGCGTGAGGCGCGCGTCGACGCCGCCGAAGATCGGTTCTTTACGAATCGTGCCAACATGGACATGGCCGACCGTGTGATCTCGATCGTGGTGACGCTGCTTGTCGCGGCGTGCGTGTGCGCACTGCTCGCGCACATGCTGTTTGTCTAACGATCGCAGACTGCAAAGGCTGTACACTTGGAACCACCACAAGGGAAACCACCACAAAGGTGCCTGTCCCTTTGTGGTGGTTTTTGTTTTTGAGAGAGGAGCGGGGCGCTGATGGACGTCCGTACGGACGGCGATATTGCCGATAGCTTTTGGTGGCGGCGCACAACGCTGACGCGCCGCACTCCTCTGTATGACGCCTGCGTATCGGTGGGGCTGCTGGTCGCGGCGACGATTGTGGGCGCGCTGCTCGACCATCCGGGTCTCGCGCCGAGCATCATGATCGTCTATGTGTTCGCCGTTCAGCTGTGCGCATTCTTTACCTGGAGTCGCCTGTATTGCTTGCTGAGCTCGGCTGCCGCCGTGGCGCTCTACAACTTCTTGTTTGTCGACCCGCGCTACTCGCTGTCGCTTATCGACCGCGGCTATCCCGGCATGTTCTTCATCATGTTCGTGGTCTCGCTTGTGTCGAGCTCGATTGCGTTGGCCCTGCGCCGCGCCTTGGCACAGGCTGCCGCTAGCGACCGCCGCACGCATATGGTGCTCGAGACCAACCGCATGCTGCAGCGGTGCGGCGATCAGCAACAGATTGTGCATGCTATGGCAACGCAGCTGGCGCGTCTTTCGGGCTGTCCGGTCGTGTGGTACAGCGCCGACGCCGAGGGCGATGACCTGCTGCCGCGCGCGACTTACACGGCCGTGGGCGATGCCGCGCCGGTGCACGAGCTGGCGCCGCAGATGCCGCCGCGGCTCTCGGCGTCCGCCTATGTGGGAACGCCGCTCGATGCCACCTATGGCGGCTCGGCGTTTTATGGCATCTACCTGACGGTTCGCACAGGCGACGGCTTCGCGCGCTCGGGCGACCCCGCCTCGGTGGTGGGCGTGCTGGCTATCGTTGCCGAGCCCAACGTGCTGACGCATGAGGAGCGGACACTTGCCGATGCCATCGTGAGCGAAGGCGAGCTGGCACTCGATCGCGCCCGCGCTATGGAGGCCCGCGAGGAGGCGGCGGTGCTCGCCAAAAACGAACAGCTGCGCGCCAACCTGCTGCGCTCCATCTCGCACGATCTGCGCACACCGCTTACCAGTATTTCGGGTAATGCCGACGTGCTGCTCGATCAGGGCTCGACCGGCACCGCGGTGCTCGATGCCCAGACGCGCCGCGGCCTGCTTCTATCCATTCGCTCGGACGCGCTGTGGCTCAACGCCACCGTCGAGAACCTGCTCGCCATCACCAAGCTCGAGGGCGGCGGCATGCATCTGTCGACTACGCTCGAGCTTATGGACGATATCGTCGAGGAGGCACTGCGCCACGTGAACCCTGCCGTGCGCGAGCACGACCTTAAGGTGGTGGCGTGCGATGAGCCGGCGCTCGTCAACGTCGATGCACGCCTGATGGTGCAGCTGGTGGTCAATCTGGTGAACAACGCCATCACCTATACGCCCGCAGGCTCGCATATCGTGATCTCGATTGGCGTCGACGATGGGCACGTGACGTGCTCAGTGGCCGATGATGGCCCGGGCATTGCGCCCGAGGACCGCGAGCGGATCTTTGAGTCGTTCTACACCGCCAACCACGGTCTGGCTGACAGTCACCGCAGCGTGGGCCTGGGTCTTTCGCTCTGCCGCTCCATTGCGCTGGCGCATGGCGGTAGCATAGAGGTTGCCGCGGCGGACCCGCACGGCTCGGTCTTTACGATTGAGCTTCCTGCCGCCGACGTTTCGTTTGATAAGGAGTAGCGCCGTGCCGAACTCTGCCGTAAAACCGCTCATCTTGGTCGTTGAGGACGACCCTGCCGTTCGCAATCTTATTGTTGCTGCGCTCGAGGCGCACGGCTTGCGCCATATGGCCGTGGAGACCGCCCATGCCGCCATCGCCGCCGCCTCATCGCAGACGCCGAGCATCGTGCTGCTCGATCTGGGCCTGCCCGATATGGACGGCGTCAAGGTGGTGGAGTCGGTGCGCACATGGTCGGGCATGCCGATTATTGTGGTCTCGGCGCGCAGCGAGGATGCGGACAAGATTCGCGCGCTCGATGCCGGCGCCGACGACTACCTGACCAAGCCGTTTTCGGTCGAGGAGTTGCTCGCGCGCATTCGCACGACGCTCAGGCGTCTGTCGTATGCGCAGACAGGCGGTGTTGCCTCCGAGGGCTCGTTCGATACCGGCGAGCTGCATATCGATTTTGATGCCGGCATCGCCACGATGGATGGCGAGGAGCTGCATCTGACGCCGATCGAGTACAAGCTCCTGTGCCTGCTGGCGCATAACGCCGACAAAGTGCTGACGCACCAGTTTATCCTGCACGAGATTTGGGGCACGGCAACTAAGAGCGACCTGGCGAGCCTGCGTGTCTTTATGGGCACGCTGCGCAAGAAGATCGAGTCCGACCCCGCGCATCCGCGCTATATTCAAACGCATGTGGGTATCGGTTACCGATTGGTCACCCAAGGTTAGATCGCCAGCCACCATTCCAATATGAGTTGCGGTGAAATAGTTCCTGTTTGGGCCTTTACCAGGCTTTTTAGGAACTATTCCACCGCAACTTCGTCTATTTGCCCTTGGGCTTGCTGGCGTAGAACTTCTTCTTTTTGGGCTTGCCGGCAGGAGAGGGTTTGCCGGCAAAGTTCGACTTGCCGTTGCCGGCCTGCGCGTGCGCGGGTACTGCCGCACGGGGCTTGCGGGCCTCGGGGTTGCGCAGCTCCTCGGTTCGCTCGGCAATCTCCTCGGCGCTAAAGCCGACCTCGGCCATGGCGTCCTCGATGGGCAGGCGACGCACGATATAGCAATGGTGCACCTTCTGGTTGCGCGCGAAGTCCTCGGGGATGGTCTGTGCCGTAATGTCCTCCAGCACGACGCCCGCGCGCGCGAGCTTGCGCGTTTCGGGGCGGAAGCCGCGCAGGTTGCAGCTAAAGATGGCATGTCCGCCCTGTGCAAGCAGGCGAGATACGCCGGCCAAAAGCTCAACATGGTCGCGCTGGACATCCCAGGTGCGGCGGCCCATCTTGGACGAGTTCGAGAACGTGGGCGGGTCGACAAAGATCAAGTCCCAGCGGTTGCGCGTCTGGCGCTGGTCGCGAATCCAGGCGAGCACGTCGTCGCGCACAAAATGATGCTGCGGACCAACAAGGCCGTTCTGGCGCATATTGCGCTCGGCCCAGTCCAGGTAGGTGTTGGAAAGGTCGACTGTCACGGTTTCCTCGACGCCGCCGTCGGCCGCATAGCAGGTGGCGGTGCCGGTATAGGCGAACAGATTGAGGAAGCGGCGTGCCTGTTTGGCGTGTTCGCGCACCAGGTTGCGGGTGACGCGGTGATCCAGGAAGATGCCCACATCCAGATAGTCGTCAAAGTTGACGGCAAAGGTGAGCCCGCCTTCTTCGATGAGCGGTAGACGCCGGCGCGCGATGTTGGCGCGCTCGCCCGATCCGCCCTTGCCGGCGCCCTGCTTGCCGTACTGCGAGCCGCCACGCGAACGCATGCGGGCCTTGGCGTGCACATGCTCGGCCGGAACATCAAGGATGCGCGGCGCGATGGCCAAGATGTCGAGCATGCGGGCCTGGGCCAGCGCGGGGTCGATGGTCTTGGGCGCGGCGTATTCGGCGATGACGAGCCAGCGGCCCGGCGTCTGCGGGCAACCCTCGTACAGGTCGATGGCAGCGGAGTAGTCGGGCAGGTCGGCATCGTAGACGCGGTAGCAGCTCACGCCCTCGCGCTTGGCCCACTTGCGGCGCAGACGGGCATTCTTGCGCAGGCGGTTGGCGAACTGCTCGGACTCCGGGATGAGCACGGGCAGCGGCTTGCCGTCGCCCAGGTCGAGCATGGCGGCAGGCTCGGGCATGGCGGGGGCTTCGTCGCTGATGACGTCGTCGGCGCCCGCAGTCTCGCCCTCAGCATCCGCGCTGGTCGCAGCCTCAAACGCTGCAGCGGCGTGGTCGAGTGAGGGCCAAACCTCAAGAGCCGCCTCCTCGTTATTGGGCATGACGGCGATCGAGCGCTCGGGCTCGGCGTGGAGCGCGCGGGCCAGCAAGCCGTCGCGGGTGAGAGCGGCGACCGGCGCCGAAGCGAGCTCGGGGGCGCGGCGCAGCTCGCCGATGAGCGTCATGGCATCGTGCATGAGCGAAAGCGGGGTCTCGGTCGTGTCCGCGACCAGGGCGGCACCGGCGACGGCGCCCGCATGGTCCAGCACGGTGGCGGGCTTGGCGGCACAAAAGTCGACAAAACGCTTGTAGCCGGCGCACTTGACCATGCGCTCGGCAGTCTTGCGGGCGGCGGGG
>USKV01000008.1 GCA_900555355.1 uncultured Collinsella sp. | reverse complement strand
CCTCGATAGGGGCGGGCTCCGTGCGCGTCGGCGCCGCGTCGAAGCACGCCATGAGCTGCTGCGCCATGGCGTTGATGGAGCGCACGGTCGAGAGGTCGGTGTTGACGCAGAGCATACCGACGATCTCGTCATTCTCGCGGATAAAGTACGTCGCTGACTCCAACGTCTTGCCGCCGGCACCGCGCCCCTCGTAGCCCGTAATAAACGGCAGGTCGCGATACTTGGCGTCGTGCATGATCTTGAGTGCCAGATCGGTGGCGGGACCGCCGACCTTGCGGCCGCTCACGATGCCGTTGCGAATATCAACGATGGCGTGGTCGGGATCCGAGAAATCGTGCAGCACGATTTCGCTGTTTTTGCCGAGTATCTGCTCCAGAAAATCGACCATCGGCAAAAAGCGACGTACGGTCTCGTTCACGGGCAACTCCTTTGGGTTCTATCGAAGTGTTCATAACAATTTTTTATCATGGTAACACGCTGCTCATCGTCTCGTATATCCGCAGGTACATTGCGTAATGCAGACGAACGGTAGGAATTTAGCGGTAAACGGTTGACCAAAAGAAAAGTTAGATGTTATTTTGACCAGACACTTTCCTGACCTGCGGAAATGCGTTATTTCAGCTGAAGAATAGTCTGATAACAAAAAATTATTATTGAGAATGAGAATCATCTTTAATACGATATGCAATGAAGGCACAACCTCAACCCCGCACTGCGTCACAATAGAGCGTTAGATGCGAAAACAACTACTTCGAGGATTGGTGGTCAAATGACCCAGGAGACGGTTAAGAACGGCACTGAAGCCCTGTTCACTCGCGAAGGCATGCCTCCCGTTAAGGAAATGATCCCGTGTGCCCTTCAGCACGTACTGGCTTCGTTTGCCGGTATCATCACCCCGGCTGTCATCATGGCCGGCGTCTACGGCTTTAATAGCCAGCAGAGTACCGACATCATCCAGGTCGCGCTCATTCTTTCGGCGATCGACACGGCCCTTCAGGCCTTCGCTCCCTTCCGTCGTATCGGCGGCGGCCTGCCCATCGTCATGGGCGTTTCGTTCGCGTTCCTGCCGGCCCTGCAGGCCATGGGTGCCTCGGGCTTTAGCTTTGGTGCGCTGCTGGGTGGCGAGATCGTCGGCGGCGCCGTCGCGGTCCTCTTTGGTCTGGCCTACAGCAAGATCAAGTGGCTGTTCCCGCCCGTCGTGACAGGTACGGTCATCTTCTCCATCGGCGTTTCACTGTATCCCACGGCCGTCAAGTATATGGCCGGCGGTATGGGTACGCCGCTGTGGGGCACCCCGCAGGCCTGGTGCGTCGCTCTTATCACCTTCGCCGTGGTCTTCGCACTCGCCAACTTTGGCAAGGGCACGCTCAAGCTGGGGTCCGTGTTCTTTGGCATGATCGTTGGCATGATCGTTTCGATCCCCTTTGGCATGATCGACTTCTCCAGCGTCGCCACCGCTCAGGTCTTCGCTCTTCCCAAGCTCATGCCCTACGCGCTCGAGTTTGATCCCGAGGTCTGCATTACCCTCGCCGTCGTGTTCCCCATGGTTGCCATCCAGGTTATCGGTGACGTCTCCGCCGCCTGCCTGGGCTCCATCGACCGTATGCCCACCGAGCGCGAGCTCTCCGGCGCTATCGTGTCCCAGGGCCTCACCTCTATGGTCGGCGGCCTGCTGGGCGGTCTTCCCACCAGCGCCCTTGGCCAGAACGTGGGCATCATCTGCTCCAACAAGGTCGTCAACAAGTGGGTCTTTGTGATCATCGCGGCCGTCTTTGCCATCGCCGGTCTGTTCCCGCAGCTCTCTGCCGTTCTTTCCGCTATCCCGCAGCCCGTCATCGGCGGCGCGACCGTCGGCGTCTTTGGTACCATCACCATGAACGGTGTGCGCATGTTCACCCGCGAGGGCCTCACGCAGCGCACTACCACCATCGTCGGCACCTCCGTCGTCTTTGGCCTGGGTATCTGGATGGCCAGCGGTTGCCTTGCCGGCGAGGGTATGCCCGCTTGGGTGTCCACCGTCATCGGCTCCAATGCCGTAACCCCCACCGCCATCATGGCCATTGTCCTTAACCTGATCCTTCCGCAAACGCCGGTCGTGGCTCAGCACATCGATGCCGCCAAGGATGCCGCCGTGGATCTGGTCTTGCCCGAGAGCAAGAAGTAACCAATTCGGTGCTATTCGTCGGCGGACGCATCGCCTCGTCCGCCGACGCCATGCGGCGCCAAGCCGCACTTCAAAGGGCTTGTCCCTTTGGTGAAGCGTTGACGGGAGAGGGCCCGTTTCCGGTGTAGGCCGGCGCTTCGCACTTCCGCCATGTCAGAGGTGTCAAACCCCGCCCCTGATGTTGAAGGGAGCATTTATGCTTCTGGTCGCTAACGGTTCCGTCTTTACCCGCAACGCTCAGACTCCGTTCATTCCCAACGGTGCGGTCGCTATTGACGGAGATACGATCGTCGAAGTGGGCCCCGAGCGCGAGCTCAAGGCCAAGTACCCGAATGCCGAGTACGTCGACGCCCGGGGCAACCTCATCATGCCCGGACTCATCAACTGCCACACCCACATCTACTCGGGTCTGGCCCGCGGCCTCGCCATTAAGGGCTGCAACCCCACCAACTTCCTGGAGAATCTTGAGCAGCAGTGGTGGAAGATCGACGACAACCTGACGCTCGACGGCACCAAGGCCAGCGCCTATGCCACGATTTTGGACTCTATCCGTGATGGCGTCACCACGATCTTCGATCACCATGCGAGCTTCTGCGAGATTCCGGGAAGCCTTTTTACCATTAAGGATGCAGCTCAGGAGCTGGGCATGCGTTCGTGCCTGTGCTACGAGGTCTCCGATCGCCGCGGCCAGGAAAAGTGCGACCAGGCCATTGCCGAGAACGCCGAATTTGCCCAGTGGGCCGCCAAGGAGCGTCGCGATAACGACAACCACATGATCGCCGCCATGTTTGGCGGACATGCTACCTTTACGCTTTCGGACGAGACCATGGATAAGATGGCCGAGGCCAACAACGGTCTGACCGGCTTCCACATCCATGTGTGCGAGGGCATGAACGACGTGTGGGATTCCCGCCTCAACCGCGGTGGTATCAGCCCCGTCGAGCGCCTGCTGCAGCACAACCTGCTGGGTCCCGACACCATGCTGGGCCACTGCATCCACGTGACGCCTGCCGAGATGGATATCGTCAAGGAGTCCGGCACTTGGCTGGTCAACAACCCCGAATCCAATATGGGAAACGCCGTGGGCTGCGCCCCCGTGCTCGAGTTCTTCCGTCGTGGCATCCCCGTGTGCATGGGCACCGACGCCTACACCCACGATATGCTCGAGAGCCTTAAGGTCTTCCTGATCATTCAGCGTCACAACGCCGCCATGCCCAACGTGGGCTGGCGTGAGGCCATGACCATGCTGTTCGAGAACAACGCCAAGATGGCGAGCAAGTACTTCGATCGCAAGCTCGGTGTGCTCGAGGCCGGCGCTGCCGCCGACGTTATCGTTATGGACTACAAGCCCTTTACGCCGCTGAGCGAGGAGAACATCGACGGCCACATGCTCTTTGGCATGATGGGCAAAAACTGCCGCACCACCATCATCAACGGCCGCGTCCTGTACAAGGATCGCGAGTTCGTTGGCATTGATGAGGAAAAGATCAACGCGTGGACCATGGCCGAGTCCAAGAAGCTCTGGAGCACGCTCAACGATCGCGCCTACTAATTACAAGTAGATTCACGCGCGCCGAATGTTTCGCCGCATCCGACGCGCGTATAGGCGACCTCCGCGGGGTCGCCGGCGCTGTGCTAGCGCTACACCGTATTTGCGCCCGCCGCGCGGTCTCGCCGGGCGTTACAGAGAGGAGCTCATTATGAGCGACATCATGAGGCCGATCCCGTTTTCGCAGCTGATGAACTGGATCATCGAGGAGCACAAGACTCAGTGCGCCGTCTTTGGCGTGCGCAAGATGGTCACGACCAACCAGAAGGGCGCGCTTCCCATTTTTGACGAGCGCATCGAGACTCCGTTTGGCCCGGCCGCCGGCCCCAACACGCAGCTTGCCCAGAACATCGTGGCATCCTACGTGGCCGGTTCTCGCTTCTTTGAGCTCAAGACCGTTCAGGTTATGGACGGCGAGGAGCTCTCCAAGTGTGTCAACAAGCCCTGCATTGTGGCGCAGGACGAGTGCTACAACTGCGAGTGGTCGACCGAGCTCGAGGTTCCGCAGGCTTTTGCCGAGTACGTGAAGGCATGGTTTGCCTGCCACCTGATCGCTCGCGAGTACGGCCTGGGCAGCCCGGACGGCTTTGTCTTCAACATGTCCGTGGGTTATGACCTGGAGGGCATCAAGAGCCCCAAGGTCGACGCCTACATCGAGGGCATGAAGGACGCCAGCGGCTCCGACGTCTGGAACGAGTGCCGCACGTGGGCGCTCGCTAACCTGGACAAGTTTGAGCATGTCGATGCCGCGTTTGTCGAGTCCATCCCGGCGCGCGTTTCCAACTCCATCACCGAGTCCACCCTGCACGGCTGCCCGCCGGCGGAGATCGAGCGCATCGCGACCTATCTGATTACCGAGAAGGGCCTCAACACCTACATCAAGTGCAACCCCACGCTGCTGGGCTATGAGTTTGCCCGCCAGCGTCTGAACGAGCTGGGCTTTGACTACATCGTCTTCGATGACACGCACTTCCGCGAGGATCTGCAGTGGGCCGATGCCGTGCCTATGTTCGAGCGCCTGATTGCCCTGTGCGCCGAGCGCGGCCTGGAGTTTGGCGTCAAGCTGACCAACACGTTCCCCGTCGACGTGACGAGAAACGAGCTGCCCTCCACCGAGATGTACATGTCCGGCCGTTCGCTGTTCTCGCTGACCATCGAGGCCGCCCGTCGCATTACCGAGCAGTTCGATGGCAAGCTGCGCATCAGCTACTCCGGCGGTGCCACGGTCTACAACATCCGCGCCCTGTACGATGCCGGCATTTGGCCCGTTACCCTGGCGACCGACGTGCTCAAGCCCGGTGGCTACGAGCGCTTTAGCCAGATGGCCGGCGAGTTTGCCGACCTGGATGGCAAGCCGTTCGCGGGCGTCTCTCTCGAGGCCGTGACCGCGATTCAGACCGACTCGCTCACCAACCCGCTCTACAAGAAGCCGCTGCGCCCGCTGCCCGACCGCAAGGTCGCCGGCAAGAGCCCGCTTTCCGACTGCTTTACCACGCCGTGCCGCACGAGCTGCCCCATCCAGCAGGATATTCCCGCCTATCTGGCGGCTGTTGACGAGGGCCGCTACGAGGACGCACTCAACATCATCATCGAGCGCAACGCCCTGCCGTTCATTACCGGCACCATCTGCCCGCATCCCTGCGGCCGTGCCTGCGAGCGTGCGTTCTACGAGCCCGAGGGCGCCCAGATTCGCGCCAGCAAGCTCAAGGCCGCCCGCGAGGCCATGACCGCCGTGCTGCCCAAGCTGCGCGCCCAGGCCATCGCCAACGACGGCGAGCACAACGTAGCCGTTATCGGCGGCGGCCCGGCCGGACTGGCGACGGCGTTCTTCCTGACGCGCGCCGGCGTGTCCGTCACCATCTTCGAGGCCCGCGACTCGCTCGGCGGCGTGGTCCGTCACGTGATCCCCGAGTTCCGTATCGCCAGCGACGATATCTCCCACGACGCCGAGCTCTGCCTGGCCTTTGGCGCCAAGGTGCAGCTCAATGCTCGCGTGGAGTCCATCGACGAGCTCAAGGCTCAGGGCTTTACCGACGTTGTCGTGGCCACCGGTGCCTGGATGCCCGGCTCTGCGGGCCTGGGCGAGGGTGCCGAGCTCGATGTACTGGAGTTCCTCGAGGCTGCCAAGAAGGGCGAGAAGCTCGAGCTGGGCGAGGACGTCGTAGTCATTGGCGCCGGCAACACCGCCATGGACGCGGCTCGCGTGGCCAAGCGCCTGGCTGGTGTGAAGAACGTGCGCCTGGTGTATCGCCGCACCAAGAAGCAGATGCCCGCCGACGAGGAAGAGCTCGATCTCGCTCTTGCCGACGGCGTTGAGTTCTGCGAGCTGCTGGCGCCCAAGGCACTCAACGGCGCCGTGCTGACCTGCGACGTTATGGAGCTTGGCGAGCCGGATGCAAGCGGCCGTCGCAGCCCCGTCGCCACGGGTGAGACCGTCGAGCTTTCCGCCACCACGGTGATCTGCGCCGTGGGCGAGGGCGTCGATGCCAGCCTGTACGACGCCGCGGGCGTCGAGCACGACCGTCGCGGCCGCCTTGCCGCCACCTCCACCGGTGTCGAGGGCGTCTGGGCTGCGGGCGACTGCCGCCGCGGTCCTGCCACCGTGGTCGAGGCCATCGCCGACGCCGCCGAGGTCGCCCGTGCCATCGCCGGCGTGGACTTTAACAAGTACGCCGACTGCAACGAGCAGGCCGGTCGCGAGGACACCTGCTACGAGCGCAAGGGGTCGCTGTGCCGCGACAAGCGCAACTGCACCAAGACCCGCTGCCTGGGCTGCGGCTCGGTGTGCGAGGTCTGCTGCGACGTGTGCCCCAACCGCGCCAACGTGGCCATTAAGGTGCCGGGCCTGGCCAAGCATCAGGTCGTCCATGTCGATGGCATGTGCAACGAGTGCGGCAACTGCGCCGTGTTCTGCCCCTACCAGGAGGGCCGTCCCTACAAGGACAAGCTCACCCTGTTCTGGAGCGAGGAGGACATGGAGAACTCCGAGAATGAGGGCTTCCTGGCCGTGGACGAGGATCACTTTAAGGTCCGCGTCGCCGGCACGGTCCGCACCGTCTCGGTCGATGCCGTCAACACCGGTCTTCCCGAGGCCGTCCGCCTGACCATCAGGGCCGTGCGCGACAACTATTCGTACCTTCTTAAGAAATAGGCGAGTCTCTTATGGCCAAATCCATTCAACATAATGTGGCCTACGTTGCCTGCGGAAGCGGTTGCGCCTCCGCAGGCGGCGACGCCCGCTGCAGCGAAGGCTGCATTGGCTGTGGCGCCTGCGTCACGGCCTGCCCCCACGGTGCCATTGCGCTGGTCGACGGCGTCGCCCGCGTGGACCGCTCCAAGTGCACGGGCTGTGGCCTGTGCGGCATGGCGTGCCCGCAGCGCGTGATTGCCTTTGTTCCCGGCTACCAGAATATTCTGGTGCGCTGCAACAACACCGATAAGGGCGCCATTGCGCGCAAGATCTGCGACACGAGCTGCATCGGTTGCGGTATGTGCGCCAAAAAGTGCCCTGCCGGCGCTATCCGCATCGAGGACAACTGCGCCCATATCGACGGCGCGGACTGCCTGTCGTGCGGCATGTGCGCCGTCGTCTGCCCGCATGGCGCCATCCACGACCGCACCGGCATCGCCGCTGGCGTGTAGAAGGGAATCACCATGGCACAGGAATTCACTTTTACCGTTAACGGCGTCGAGCACACGACGACCCAAAACAAACCGCTGCTGCGCTATCTGCGCGACGACCTGCACATTCACTCCGCCAAGGACGGCTGCTCCGAGGGCGCCTGCGGTACCTGCACCATCCATGTGGACGGTGCGGCCGTCAAGGCGTGCGTGCTGACCACCGCTCTTGCCGCCGGCCGCAACATCGTGACCGTCGAGGGCCTGCCCGAGGACGTGCGCGAGGCCTTTGTGTACGCCTTTGGCGCCGTGGGCGCCGTGCAGTGCGGTTTTTGCATCCCCGGCATGGTCATGGCGGGCGCGGCGCTCATCGCCGAGGATCCCGAGCCTACCGAGGAGCAGATCAAGTACGCCATCCGCGGCAACGTCTGCCGCTGCACCGGCTACAAAAAGATTATCGAGGGCATTGCGCTGGCCGCTGCGGTGCTCCGCGGCGAAAAGCAGATCGACGAGGACCTGGAGCGCGGCGATGACTACGGCGTGGGCAAGCGCGCCTTCCGTATCGACGTGCGCAAGAAGGTGCTCGGTGAGGGCAAGTACCCCGACGACATCGACGAGATCGACCAGCCGGGCCTGACCTACGCCAGCGCCGTGCGCTCCAAGTATCCGCGTGCCCGCTTGCTCTCCATCGATACCTCCAAGGCCGAGGCCCTGCCCGGTGTGGTTGGCATCCTGCGCGCCGAGGACGTGCCGGTCAACCAGGTCGGCCACCTTATCCAGGACTGGGACGTCATGATCGCCCAGGGCGATATCACTCGCTGCGTGGGCGATGCCATCGTGCTGGTGGTTGCCGAGGACGAGGCGACGCTCGAGAAGGCCAAGAAGCTCGTCAAGATCGATTACGAGCCTCTGGAGCCCGTGCGCAACATCGCCGAGGCCAGGGCCGCCGACGCCCCGCGCCTGCACGACAGCTTCTTTGCCTTTGGCAACACGGTGGAGCTCAAGGACAACGTGTGCCAGAGCCGTCACGTGACGCGCGGCGACGCCGCCAAGGCGCTGGCGGAGAGCGCGTTCACCGTGACGCAGCGCTTTACCACGCCCTTTACCGAGCATGCCTTCTTGGAGCCCGAGTGCGCCGTCGCCTTCCCGTACAAGAACGGCGTCAAGGTGCAGTCGACCGACCAGGGCGCCTACGACACGCGCAAAGAGTGTGCCCACATGTTTGGCTGGGACAACGAGCCCGAGCGCGTGGTCGTCGAGACCATGCTCGTGGGCGGCGGCTTTGGCGGTAAGGAGGACGTTTCGATCCAGCACCTGGCCGCGCTCGCCGCATATAAGTTCCAGCGTCCCGTGAAGTGCAAGCTCACGCGCGCCGAGTCGCTCGCTTTCCATCCCAAGCGCCATGCCATGGACGGTACCTTTACGCTGGGCTGCGATGCCGAGGGCAACTTTACCGGTCTGGACTGCGAGATCAACTTTGACACCGGCGCCTACGCGTCGCTGTGCGGCCCGGTGCTCGAGCGCGCCTGCACGCATGCCGTCGGCCCCTACAAGTACCAGAACACTGACATTCGCGGTTTTGGCTACTACACCAACAACCCGCCCGCCGGCGCGTACCGCGGCTTTGGCGTTTGCCAGTCCGAGTTTGCGCTCGAGAGCCTGATCGACCTGCTGGCAGAGAAGGTCGGCCTGGATCCGTGGGAGATTCGTTACCGTAATGCTATCGAGCCGGGCGAGGTTTTGCCCAACGGCCAAATTGCCGACTGCTCCACGGCGCTTAAGGAGACGCTGCTCGAGGTCAAGGATGCCTACTATGCGCATCCCGGACACGCCGGTATCGCCTGCGCCATGAAGAACGCCGGCGTGGGCGTGGGCCTGCCCGATGCCGGTCGCTGCAAGATTCGCGTCGAGAACGGCGTGGCTGTGGTCTATGCCGCCACGTCCGACATCGGCCAGGGCTGCAACACCGTCTTTTTGCAGGACGTTGCCGAGGCATGCGGCCTGCCGCTTCGCTGCATCGCCAACGGCGAGTGCTCCACCGAGAACGCTCCCGACTCCGGCACCACGTCTGGCTCGCGTCAGACGGTCGTGACCGGCGAGGCCGTGCGCGGCGCCGCCTTCCTGCTGCGCGATGCCATGCTTGGCATCGAGGCCGGCAAGCCTGCGCCCGCCGCTCCGGTGAGCGCGCATGGCGACGGCGTCAAGATCGAGTACGACGACGGTCGCGCCTATCAGCTGCACACGCAGGAGCTCGTCGCCGGCCAGGGCATGCATCCTCAGGATCCCGCGGCCGCCATCAAGGCGCTCGAGGGATGCGAGTTTGGCTACGTGTACCTAGAGCCGACCGACAAACTGGGCGCCGACGTTCCCAACCCCAAGAGCCACATCTGCTACGGCTTTGCCACGCATGTGGTCATTTTGGACGATGACGGTCGCGTGAGCGAGGTCTATGCCGCGCACGATTCCGGCAAGGTGGTCAACCCCATCTCCATCCAGGGTCAGATCGAAGGCGGCGTGCTCATGGGTATGGGCTATGCGCTTACCGAGGACTGGCCGCTCAAGGACTGCGTGCCCCAGGCAAGGTACGGCACGCTCGGACTGTTCCGTGCGCCCGAGATCCCGGATATCCACGCCATTTACGTGGAGAAGGACGAGCTGCTGCCCGTGGCATATGGCGGCAAGGGCATTGGCGAGATCGCAACGATCCCCACGGCACCCGCCGTGCAGAACGCCTACCGCGCATTTGACGGCAAGCTGCGTCCGGATCTGCCCATGGTGGATACGCCCTACAGCCGCGCCCGTCACCGCGGGTAGGGTAGAGCGTGGGCGGCCATTGCTGATGGGCCGTTCGCGCTCAACATCAACTGCATATGCTGTGCCTTTGGCCCCGGCTCCATCGCGAGTCGGGGCCTTTTGTTTGGAGCGCCTCCGCATACGGAAACTGCATCCCGGAATCCAGCCTCGGAACGGTATGAACTTTCCCAACGGGGCCGCATGCGGAAGCTGCGTCTCGGAATCATGCCTCAGAATGGGATGCGTTTTCCGCTGGCCGGTCGTTTGGAAAGCGCATCCCAGTTTGAGTGTTTATTCCGGGATGCGGTTCCCGCTGAAGGACTCAACCGGAAAGCCTGTCCAGCTCTGAGACGGGATTCCGGGACACGCTTTCCGCCAGGCCCGCCATCCGGAAAGTGCATCCCGTTTTGAGCGTCCAGGCTAGGACGCGCTTTCCGTTGGCGTGGTCGTTGGGAAAACGCGGCCCAGATAGGGGGATGCGATCTGGCGATGCGTGGCCTAGCAGCTCCTGCAGGTCCACCTCGTTGAGCCATGTCGGCAGCGCGGTCTGCCGGATGCCTGCCGTCTGCAGCTTTTTGGCGAGCATTCCTGTCGAGCGGACCTCGTTCATGGTAAAGCGCAGCAGAGGGTGACCGTAGAGCGATAGGTGCGCCTCGCGCTGTCGTTCGGCAACGAGCGCCTCGGCGGTGGTGCGTCCGGCCAGCATGGTCTGGTCGGTATATTTGATGAGCCCGTCGAGCTCGCCCAGCGTGAGTTCCCGCGCCTGGCGCTCCCAGGCAAAGTCCGTTCGTATGGGCTTGGCCGAATCGAAGGGGTCCGTCAACTCGTATTGAAGCCAGTCGGGCGCAAAGCCCGTCTCGATCATGACGGCTCGGGCGACCGATTCCCCGCCGCTCTCGGCGCGGGCGTCGGCATATCGAAGCGTTGTGAGAGCCGTACGAATCGCGCGACCATTGCGGGCAGTCGCTCGTTGCTCAACGGCCTCCATCAGCTGTTCCCGCGCAAGGCCGAGCTTTGAGATCGCCGAATCGGCAATGGGCATGCCGTCGACAAAACCAGTATGCAGCAGGCAATTTGTGGCCGTTTGGATGGGCGGCGTTACCGATATGCCGGCTCTGCGTATTGCTCCGGCCGGCTCAATCTGGTGTCGCTGAATATGTGCGCCCGGACGAGCCGACGGCTTTGTCGAGCTGCAAACATGCACGACATTCAGGTGTCGCCACGAGACCTCGAGCCCCAGCAGGCAAGCTGCCGAAAACGAGCAGAACGTCCAATCGGGGTGGATGATCGCAAGGACACGGATAATCTCGCAATGGCGTTGCGCTCGGTTGAGTTCATCCCAGCGCGTTTTTCGCGCAAACAACCCCGGCATGGGCGAGACAACCGTGCCGCCGGTGCGCCGAAGGAGCGCTTTTCGGATCGCCGTGCTCGGGGGAATCAGACAGCGCCCCTTTTGTTCGGCTTGAGTGAGCAGTTGGTCGATGAGCTGGTCATTGCAATGGGTCATGAGCTACCGCCTCCTTTTGGGTAGCAAAAACGTATCAGCTGGAACTTGCCGCTCAGCTGACCAAAAGCTGACCAAAATCTAACCATGCAGGTAGATGACCTGCTTTTGGCGACATATTTCTTGTTTGAATCGGTGGGCGGTAATCGGCGACCGTGAACGGTAGCTGGATATGAAGTCTTGGTAAGTTTCGGGACGTGTACTTTTTGAAAAAGAGCATTCTATCTGCTGTTTTGTGTTTCTGGATCGCATATTTGAAGGCATGTGATAAGGGTGGCGGACTGTCGCCTTGTATCTGCGGAAACTGTGACCCGGAATTGCCACTCGGAATGGGACGCGCTTTCCGGACAGCCTTCAAGCGGAAACTACGGCCCAGTTTTTGGCTCCAGAACGGGGTGCATTTTCCGGAACGGTCCACGTGCGGTGATGTACCGCCCCTTTTGCGTGCGCCGCTTGTCGAATTACGTTATAGCTGGCCATATTATAGGAAGGTATAATATAGCCAGCTATAACGTAAAGGAAGGATGGCCCTATGTTTATCGGAAGAACAGTGGAAATGTCCGAGCTCAATCGACTGTATGGCACGGGCTCCTTTGAGATGCCTGTGATTTACGGCCGCCGTCGCGTGGGTAAAACGCGCCTTATCACAGAGTTCATCCAAGGCAAGAAGGCTATTTACTTTCAAGCTCGTCGTACCAATGCAGAGGCAAACCTGCACGGCTTTAGCCAGGCGATACTTGCGGGTTCGGTTGGTGCTGTAGGCGTGTCGTTTCGTAGCTTTGACGAGGCGTTCGATGCATTAGCTACCATGGCTCGCACGGAACGTTTGATTGTCGTGATTGACGAGTATCCCTATCTCGCCCAATCGAATCCCGAAATCAGCTCGTTGCTGCAAGACAAGATCGATCACCTGTACAAAGAGACCAGGCTCATGCTGATCCTATGCGGCTCGTCTCTTTCGTTTATGGAGGAACAGGTGTTGGGCTACGAGAGCCCACTATACGGTAGGCGTACGGCCCAGTTTAAGATCATGCCGCTCGATTTTACGACGACCCTCGGGTTGTGGCAGAGCATGGGTCGCGAAGACGCTGCAGTTTGCTATGGCATGACGGGTGGCATTCCTGCATATATCGAGAAAGTCGATCCTGCCGCACCGCTCAAGGACAACATCAAACGTCTATTTCTTACTCCTACGGGCTATCTCTTTGAGGAGCCGAGTAACCTGCTGTTGCAAGAGTGCCGCAATCCCGAGCAATATGATGCGATCGTGCAAGCAATTGCTCGGGGGCGCTCGAGGATCTCGGAGATTGCGAGCTCTACGGGAATCCCTGCGAGCAACGTAAAGAGCTATGTGGATAAGCTGGCGTCGCTTGGGATTGTCGAGCGCGAGCTGCCCCTAAACGAGACGAGCAATAAGCGAGCCGTGTATCTGCTGAGCGACCAGATGTTTAGGTTCTGGTACAAGTTTGTGCCGCAGAACATTGGGCTGATTCAAAACGATATGGCCGAGATGGCGTATAAGCGCATTGAGCCGCACGTATCGGATTACATGGGTACGGTCTTTGAGCTTATATGCAGGCAATACGTGTACGAACTCGCGCGCGCGGGCCAGCTCGATGTGGTTCCGGCGAGCGTCGGGCGCTGGTGGGGGACGGACAATCGCACACATACGCAGGAAGAAATCGACTTAATTGTTGACGACGGCGAGGGCGCCGCGCTGTTTGCGGAGTGCAAATGGCGCAATGAACCGGTTGGCGAGGATGTGCTGCAAAAGCTCGTGCACCGAAGCGAGCTCTTTAGACGGCAGCAAAAAAGCTATGCGATCTTCTCGAAGCGAGGCTTTACGCAAGGATGTCAGGATGCTGCGGCGAGCAGGGGAGATACCAAGCTGATTTCGTTTGCCGAGATGTGCGAGCGGAGATAACCAAGCGCGCTCTGATTTGATGCTCGGAATGGGTCGCGCTAAGGATGCCAAGCGTAAAACCTTCAATGAAAATGGCGTAAAAAATACATCTGTCATGGCGTAAAAACTACATTGAAAGTAGCGTAAAATCAGCATTGAGAATGGCGTAATTTCGCATATCGCATGATAGAGAGGGACGGCCGTCTATGGATGCACCAAAGAGATTGACCCAAAAGGGATATAGGCCCCGGCTCATAGAGGAGCGCCTCGACACCCTTATGCGGGCGTTTGGCTGTGTGGAGATCAACGGCCCCAAATGGTGCGGCAAGACCTGGACGGCGCTCTCTCGCTCGGCGAGCGTCTCCAGGCTCGATGAGCCTGCGCAGCGCGCGGCGGCAGAGGTCGATCCAAGCCTGGCGCTCATCGGCGATGCGCCACACCTGGTCGATGAATGGCAGGAGGTGCCCGAGGTTTGGGATGCCGCCCGGCGTTTCGTGGACGCGAGCGGCAACGAACGGGGGACACTTTTGCTCACGGGCTCGACCGCGCTCAAAAGCGAGGAGCGCAGCCATGTTCGTCATTCCGGCACGGGTAGGATCGCCCGTCTGTCAATGCGTCCCATGGCCCTGTGTGAGTCGGGCGACGGCGAGCCTCTCGTGTCACTGGCAAGCCTCTTTAAGGGCGAGGGTTTTGCCCCTCAGCGTCGCGAGAGCACGGTGGATGACGTCGCCCGCTGGTGCTGCAGGGGCGGTTGGCCTGCAAATCTTGGGCTTTCGGAAGATCTTGCGCGAGAGACGGCAAGCCAGTACGTGCACTCGGTGCTCGACGTCAACGTGCTGGACGAGGGCATGTCGCCCGAGCTTGCACACGGCCTTTTGCGAGCTCTTGCCATGAACGAGAGCCAGGCTGTCACGTACAAGACGCTCATAAAGGACGCCTCGTACGGTGAGGCGGGCCCCGACGAGAGGACCATCGCTGCGTACTTGGACCTCTTCAACAGGCTCAAGCTGACCGAGGACCTCTGCGGATGGGAGCCGCCCATGCGCTCGAAGGCCCGCGTTCGCGTGCGCCCCAAGCGCTACTTCTGTGACCCGTCACTTGCGGCGGCGTTGCTGGGGGCTACCCCTGAGCGGCTGCTTGGCGATATGCAAACGCTGGGGATGCTCTTTGAGAATCTCGTCCTGCGCGACGTGCGCGTGTTCCTTTCCACCTACGGCGGTGTCGACAACAGTGTCTATTATTTCCGAGATGAGAAGGGCCTTGAGGTCGATCTGATCGTTGAGCACGACGGGCGCTGGGGAGCCATCGAGGTCAAGCTGAGTGATGCGAAAGCAGACGATGGAGCGAGAAATCTCAAGGCGCTGGAGAGGAAAGTGCTCTCCAATCCTGCCGCCCAGAATGCCGCGCCGGCGTTTTTGGCGGTCGTGGTTGGAAAGGGGAGCATTGCCTACACACGCGACGACGGCGTGGCGGTGATTCCCATGGCGGCACTTGGGGCGTAGTGGTTTTGCGGGCGTGCCGTGCTTCCTTTACCGAAAATCCATTTGGTAAACCAGATGCTCGCGGATAGAATAAAGTTGACGGCAGCCCAAGGGTGATAGCTGGGCAGCGCTGTTGCTTGGTCAAGAGGTCAGTGCCTTAATGGCAGCGACTTGTTATGCTTCGAACGCTGCTTGAGTGCCTCGGAAAGTTCGACAAGCGCCGTGAAGAGCGAGACCAAAGCAACCAAGAGCTCTACGAGCTCTGATGGGCCCGGGATGACCTCTGATTCAAGTCACCGGGCCTCAATCTTTTTTATCCATTTGAATAGAGTGGGCGGCGCCCTTGGGGTCGACCGTATGGCGTGTGCCTGGCGCGCGTGGTATTGCGCTCCGCTTTCATGTCCGCACGAGCGCCTATCTTTACGGCAATGTAGCCGCCTATGTAGCAAGCGGCAGTTGACGGAGAAAGGCCCTAACCGTGTCAGCTGAAAAGACGCCGGGTATCTCGGCTATCGATACGACGAACTTTGCGCGCCAGATTGTGCTGGACTTTGAGTTTGCGCCGGTGCCAAAGCAGCGCCAGCGCCGTGGACTGCGCAATGAGATTATCGAGGTCGGCGCGGTCAAGCTCGATTACCGCGGCAACGTTATGGGCGAGTTCTCGCAGTTTGTGCAGACGGAATTTACCGAAGGCGTTGCGTTTCCCGTCCGCGAGCTTACGGGGATATCGGCCGTGGACACCGCGATGGCCGATCCGCTCTATGTGGTGATCAAAAGGCTCAGCGATTGGATTAGTCGCTACTCCGCCCAGGTGGTCTGTTGTAGCGGGGCGGACCGTCGACAGCTTTTGACCGAGTGCCAGGCAAAGCACATTGATCTTTCCGCATTTCCTACGGACTGGGCCGACCTGCAGGCGTTTTACACCTCGATTATGGACGTGGGCAGCCACGGGTGCGTCTCTTTGAGTGACGCGGCGACGTGGTTCGGCATCGAGTTCGACGAGTCGACGGGCCACGCCCATAGTGTCCTGGCCGATGCGCGCGTGACCGCCAAGCTGCTCAAGCAGGTGATGGACGGGGACTACCGCGTGAGCCCGCGCGCCCAGGAAGTCCGCCAACGGTGGGGGATGGGCGAGCGAGCTCAGACGCGCCTTTCCAGCAAATGCCCCGAGCTGGGCGACCTGCTGCTGAAGCTGAAGGCGGAGGGGAGGTAGGCCTTTTGAGAACGCCATTCGGTTTGGCATGGCGGGACTGTAAGCGCGACTTCGCCCTGCTGTTTGAATCGAGGCGTAACCAGTATGACGGGCTGTCTGATCTGTCTGCCTACGCCATCGCGATCCCGCGCGCCGCACTCAGTAGCTCATACTCCCTTTGATTCCACTGATGCAGCTCAGCGGCATCGACGGCGTCGCGGCACAGGTCCAGGAATACCTCGGCTCCCTCGCAGAAGCACTCGCGGGCAAAGTCGCCCGAGCCGCTTGCGATGCACGTGCCGTCTGCAAACAGCTTCCAGCTAGACGGCTCACGTGAGTTATCTCCGAGCAACTTGATCTGCAACACATGTGGATTGCCAGCAGCACAGAGCTCTTCCTCGAGCTTTTGCACGGTAAAGCGCATCTGGTGGGAGAGGCTGCTCTTGACCATGGCCGAGGCATAGCCGTTCGGCTTGTCCAGAAGATGCATTCGTTTTGGCTTGATGACCAGATTGTGGAAGTTGCGCTCGCTGCGCACGGAGAAATTGTCCATACGGACTCCTTTCATCGATGTTGGCAGGGCCACCGTGCCTCTTGGCCGGTTGGCGTCGGGATCGTGGAGCCAACTCTCTACCCCGACTCTGGATAAAACGCGCCCACTCCTTGCGGGCACGATGGAGTCTATCAGCGCGCGCGGACAGAAATCAAGCGCCGCCTGCGAAATGATGTGCAGACGGCGCTTGATTACGCGGCAATTATTCGGCAAACATCCGGAAAAGTGTCGAAATCAGCCGTATGAAAGTACGGAAAAGTGTTAAATTCGAGCCGCCCAAATTACGGAAAAGTGTAAAACCGCACGTAAACAGGGGTGCGGCATATCTTATGTTCCAACCTAGCTGTTGGGGTCGCCTTTGAGGGTGTTGATGTCCAGGTACTGGTTATCGTCCTCTTTTTGCTGGGTCTCCGACTCCGCTTGGGTGGGGCCGCGGAACAGCTGGAATCCCTCAAACGCAATGACACCGAGCAGGGCAATGATAATGGCGATAAAGGCAACCTTGACTGCCTGCGGAAATTCCGAGAAACGCAGCGCCTTTTCCTCGGCGTAATAATCGGCGAAGCGCTCTTCGCCCGTGCTTTTGGTATACGCCGGCGCGGACGCGGCCTCCGGGTCATATTCCGGTGCGGGCGTGGCAGCGTACGGATCGTTGAGATAATCGCTCGATGCGGTGCCATAATCCTCGGTCTCGATGCGACCGTTGCCAGCATAGCCATCGGAATAATCGGAATATGCCGCATCGCCCTCAGAGTCTGCGGCGCTCGTGTTGGCGGCAAAAAGCGGGTTAACTGGAACATCGAGCGCCGGCATGCCGGTAGAGGTCTCATCCAGATCGGTTGCAGCCCAGGAATCGTAGGCAACCTGATGGGCAACGGGCTCATCGAGCCTTGCGACCGGAGGCTTGCGTGCCGCAGGAACAGGCAACTGCTGGGCGCTGTACATAACGGTGCTGTCGGCCGATTTGCCCTGCGTCGCTGCAGCGAGAAATGCCGCCGTCTCGGACGGGTCGCTTGCGGGGCGGGGAGCGGGCATGGGTGCCGAAGTGGGCGCGGGCGTAGGCGCGGGCGTCGAAACGGGCGACTGCGCAGG